>NZ_BOPD01000010.1:0-242848 GCF_016863575.1 Micromonospora sediminimaris | reverse complement strand
AGCAGACCTGCCGGTCGGCCTCGGCCTGGGCGGGGCTGGCCGAGATCGCGACGGTGCCGGTGCTGATCAGCGCCACGGCGCAGGCGGCACCGATGAGCGACCTGAGTCGTCCACGCCTGCGACTTCGTGGTGGGACGGGGACGTTGTTCATGCTTCCTCCTCGTGACGGCTGACCGGTGGCCAGCAGTGCGCTACGAACCGGCGGTCCCGATGGCTGTGCGGCCACCATCGACTGTCGACGTCGTACCGGGTGGCGGTCTGCCGGTCGAACTGCACCGTGACCGGCGGAGTAGGTAGCGACATCCAACGATCATCCAGGTTCGTCGATGGCCAACAGTATTGGCGCGTATCCGCCGACCCGTCAACAACTTCCGGAAATACTCTCGAAACCTTCCCTCGACCGCCCGGCCACGCCACGAAACGCATCAGCGCTGGTCAGTAACAACGGGATGGCCGACGATTGCTCGACAGGGCCACGACGGGCCACGCCAGGTACGCACCGCTGACCAGCGGAAGTTCCAGTGACTTTCCGGATGCTCACCGGCGGCGCAGCGCCGTCAGTGCTGGTGGCGGGGCTACGACGACCAGAAATGGGTACGGTCGCGCCGCCTCGCCGCGCAACGCAGGCGTGGACCCCTTCGGTTGGGGTAGGCCGGGCTGCCGTGGGATGACGCCGCGCCTGGTACCGGCCCGCTCGCGGCGAGGCTGCGAGGTGTCCCGGAGGGTCGATGTCGACTGGATCAGCGGCAACCGGTGGGTTGGCGCCGCCCGAGGACGTGGTGGAGCTGCGCGTGCACGGGGTCTCCACCCCTGCCGCCGAGCAGATGGCGCAAACGCCCGTGCAGGTGGCAGGGGATCGCAACGCCGGCTTCTACCGGGCTCGCCCGAGCTGCGCCGGTACCGACCGCACCGACACCGTGGAGGTGTACCGATGGAGTGACCTGCCCTCCGGCACCATGATCCGGACGCTGTCGATGGTGTTCCTGCTGCCGTTCACGCTGCTCAACGTCGCGGTATGGATGCGCCCGGGAAACCCGGGCACCGACGCGGCGGTACGGGCTCTGTGCCGGGTGCTCGGTCTCACCCTGACCGCGCTGTACGTCCTCACCGCCGTCGGAGTCGCGTTGGACCTGACCGCGTGGCAGTGCATGTCCTCCCCGGACTGCCTGTCCGGCCGCAGCTGGCTGTCCTGGCTCGGTGGTCGCCCCACCGGCCTGCGACTGACGGCCCTCACCGCGGTGCCGGCCGCCGCCATCGCGCTGATCTGGTGGGCCAGCACCCGCCCCGGACGAACCTTCAACGCGTTCCGCCCGCCGGAGAGCACCCGGTCCGGACACCCGCTGAGCACTGTCGGCCAATGGGACGCCGAGCCGCTGATGGGGCGACTACGCTCGATCCACATCGCCGCGGCGTTCGCGACGCTCGACGCCAGCCTGCTCGCCGCCCGGACCGCACACGCCCAGGGCCCCGCGCCCGCCACCATCGTGCTCACGGTCGCCACCGGAGCGGTGCTGGCCACCTGCGTCGTCCTGGTCTGCACTCCCCCGCTGATCGAGCGGGATCCCACGGACCCTCGGCTCGACGGGATCGCCCGGGCACTACGGACAACAGCCATCGGGCTCACCATCGTGGTCGTCGTCGACGTTCTCGCCGCCCCCGCCGACTGGCGCGAGGAAGGTGGCCTGCCCGGCTACGCGCCAACCCTCACCTGGCTGTTCGGCACGCACGCCGTACTGCTGGCCGCCCTGGTCTCGGTCACGCTGCGCCCCCGGGGCCAGCGGTCGGGCCACCGACGCCCACGCTACTTCGGCGCTCCGGCGGCAGCCGCCGCCGGAGCCGGTATCGCGGTGGCGTTCTCGGCCGAACTCGTCCGTCGGGTGGCCGATCTCCTGGACCGGAACGCGTCGGCCGGGCAGGTGGCCATTCGGCCACCACCCGCCTTCACCTGGGCGATCTACGGCTTCTTCCGGGCGGTGCTGATCACGCTGGTCGTGACGGGCCTGGTGGTCCTGCTGACCCGGCGCGGCCGTACCCGCGCGGCGACCGCGATCCTCGCGCGCGATTTCCCGAACCCGCCACCGGAGGCCGTTGCCCGACTACGGCAGGTACGGCAGGCGATCGCACGGGCCCGGTCCACCGAATGGCTGCCACCGCTGGTCGTGGTCTACGCCGGTCTCGGCGGGCTCGGCGCGGCAACCACCGTGATCGACCTGCTCGGCGAGCATCCCGGCGACGTCATCCAGCGGTACGCGCAGGTGCCCGCAGGCCTTATCGAATTCGGCATCGGACTCGGTAGCCAGCTGATCTCGGCAACCGTGCTCGGCCTCGTCATCGGTGGAATCTTCGCCTACCGGACGCCAGGATTCCGGCGCCGTGTGGGCGTGCTCTGGGACCTGGCCACCTTCTGGCCACGCGCCGCCCATCCCTTCGCCCCGCCCTGCTACGCCGAGCGGGCCGTGCCGGAGCTGGCCCGGCGCATCACCTACCTGATCAGCAGGGGCCACCTGGTGGTGATCACCGGATACAGCCAGGGGTCGGTGCTGGTCGCCGCCACCATCCTGCAGCTGGCTCCACGGGTCAGCGATCGGGTCGCCCTGCTCACCCACGGCTCACCGCTGCGCCGACTCTATGCTCGGTTCTTTCCCGCCTACTTCGACGACGACATGTTGCACGAGGTGGGTGACCGGGTCGGCTGGCGATGGGTGAACCTGTGGCGGGACACCGACCCGATCGGTAGCTGGACCTTCTCCGGCCACCGGCCCGACACGCCACCGACCAGCACCGGGCCCTCTGCGACGGTGGACCGCCGCCTGCCGGATCCGGCGGGCCTGGTCGCCCCGCCCGGCGACAGCGTTCCGCCGCCGATCAAGGGCCATTCGCCCGGCGAGTCCGACGAGGCTTTCGTGGCGGCGACGCGGGAACTGGTCGTGCGGTTGCGGGCCGGTCAGCCCACCGGTCCCGGCGACGATTCCCCGCCTACCCCGTCGTAGCCGAACAGGTGAGCCCGTGGGGGCGCGACCAGGCACGACGAGCCGCGGTCAGCCACTGGCACCGCAGGGACCGGCGGTCGTCTCCGTCAGTCGCTCGATGCGTCGTAGGGCCTCGTCGATCGCCGGGTCGTCGACGTCGTCGTAGATCCGCGCCGCCTGGCGCCAGGCGGCGATGGCCCCGGCCTTGTCACCCATCGTCTCCCGCGAATCGCCGAGCCGGACCAGAGTCTCGGCCTCGTGGTAGCGGTCGGCGGTGTCGCGGAACAGCTGGATCGCCTGCTGGTAGCAGTCGACCGCCCGGGCGTGGTCACCGAGCCTGTCGTACGCGAAACCGATGCTGTCCAGCGTCGCCGCCTGACCGTTGCGGTCGTTGCTGCGGCGCTGCTCGGCCAGGGCGGCAGTGCAGCTCTCGATGGCCTGGTTGTACTCGCCGGTGGTGGCCAGCAACCAACCGATCGCGTTCAGCGCACGGGCAGCTCCGGAACGGTTGTCGACCATCCGGTACAGCCGCAACGCCTCGCGGGCGTGCGTCAGCGCCTCGTCGAGCCGACCGCCCAGGAAACATAGTTCGCAGTAGTTGTGCAGGGTCTGTGCCTGACCGGTCGGGTCGTTGAGGTTCCGGTAGAGGTCGAGCGCGCGGCGGAGCCGGTGCTCGGCGTCCTCGTGTTCGCCGAGACGGGTGAACGCCCGCGACAGCAGGCGGTTGGCGGTCGCCTGACCGGCGAGGTCGTCGATCTTCTCGGCGGCGGTCAGCGCGACCTGCTGAATGGCGAGTTGGTCCTGCCAGAGACCGCGGGGCGCGACGAACGTGTTCAACGTCCAGGCGAGCTGCCAGGCGTACGCCTCGAACCCGCTGTCGGCGGCCTGCCGGACCATGCGGAGCAGCACCCGGTGCTCCGCGGTGAACCAGGCCAGGGCGGCGTCGTGGTCGGTGGCCGGTCGCCGGATCACCCCCGGTAGTGGCGGCACCGGTTCGATCGGCGCCCACTGTGGTTGCAGCAGCACGGCCGCCGGGTAAGCACCGTGCAGGTAGTGGTCGTAGAGTCGTTGCCGGCCGGCTCGCCGCTCCCCGGCGTGCTCAGACGAGTCGGCCAGCTCGGCCGCGTAGACCCGCAGCAGGTCGTGGAAGGTGTACCGGCCGGGCGTGTGCTCGGTCAGCAGGTGCAGTCGGGTCAGCTCGCGCAGCGGCGGCACGACGGCCGCCGTGGGCACCCCGGCCAGGGCGGCTGCGGCGTCGGCGCTCAGGTCCGGACCGGGATGCAGGCCGAGCAGTCGGAACAGCCGCGCTGCGGGCGGACTCAACGCCAGGTAGGAGCGGGAGAAGACCCGCCGCACGTCGCCGTCGGCCAGCACGTCGAGCCGGGCCTCGGTGGAGTGCAATTCGGCGGCGATGGCATCGAGCGGAAAGGTCGGGTGGGTGGCGACGCGCGCCGCCACCATGGACAACGCCAGCGGCAACCGTCCGGTGGCAGCGATGATGTCGGTGACCGCCTCCGGATCGGTCGCGAGCCGGGTGGCGCCGAGCCGGCCGGCGAGCAGACTCATCGACTCGTCGTCGGTGAGCACGTCCAGCCGCAGCGGTTCGGCGCCCTCGGCGGCGACCAGGTCGGCCAGCCGGTCCCGGCTGGTGACCACGACCAGACAGCCACCGGCTCCCGGCAGCAGGGGCCGCACCTGACTGGCGTCGCGGGCGTTGTCGAGCACCACGAGCATCCGCCGGGAGGCCAGCAGACTGCGGTAGAGGCCGGTGCGGGCCTCGGTGCTGGTCGGAATCCGGGAGGGCGGCACGCCGAGCGCCTCGAGGAAACCCTGAAGCGCGTCGTCCGGGAACGCCACCTCGGCCTCGTCGTAGCCGTGCAGATTCACGTAGAGCTGACCGTCAGGAAAGCGGTCGGACACCCGGTGGGACCAGTGCAACGCCAGGGCGGTCTTGCCGACGCCGGCCATCCCGGACACCGCTGAGATGACGACCGTCGCCGGTCCTTCGCGGTCCAGGAGCGCGTTCAGGCGGGCGAGTTCGGTGGCTCGGCCCACGAACTGTGGCACCGCGAGCGGCAGCTGCTCGGGCCGCCGACCGCCGGAACCCGGAGTCGCCGGGGAGGTCGCGTCGGGCGTCGGCTCACCGCTGCTGGTGAACCCGTTCGCCACCAGGCTCGGGCGGTGATGCAGGATGTCGTCGTAGAGCCTGATCAGCTGTGGTGCAGGGTCAAGACCGGTCTCCTCCGCAAGGATCTGCCGGGCCTGCTGGAACGCGTCGAGTGCGCCTGCCACATCGCCGATGCGGTAGAGGCCCAGCATCAACTGGCTCCAGGCCCGCTGGCGCAGCGGATGCTCGTCGAGCAGGGCTCGCAGCCGGCCGACCACCGCGGCCGACGCGCCTTGCGCCAGCATCGCCTCCGCGTAGTCCTCCTCGGCGAGCAACCGCTGCTCCTGCAACTGGGCGACCCATCGGGTCAGCAGCGGGTGCGATGGCAGGTCTGCCAGGGGTGCCCCGCGCCAGAGCGTGACCGCCTCGGCCAGTTCCGTCTCCGCTCGGACGGCGTCACCAGCGGTCAGTGCGTCCCGGCCACGCGCGGCGGCGGCGTCGAACCGATCCAGGTCACGCTCGCCCGGCCGGACAGCGAGCAGGTAGCCGCCGGCCGCCGTCGGTATCCGTTCCTCACCGAGCAGTCGGCGCAGCCCGCGCACGTACGTCCGCAGGTTCGCCGCGGCCGAGGGTGGCGGTTCGTCGGCCCAGAGCATCGGGACCAGTTCGTCGGTGCCCACAGTCTCGTTGGGGCGCAGCAGCAGGGCGGCCAGCAGCAGCCGTTGCTTCACCGAACCGAGCGGGATGAGCCGATCGCCGCGGTGCACCGCCAGCGGGCCGAGCAGGTCGAAACGCACAGGGTCCGTCCATCGGGTACGCCGGGCAAGGGCCGGTCACCCGCCCCGACTGCCGCACCTGTTGAGCGCGTCGGCACGGGCAACGGTGACGTTGTATCTCCTTTGTGGCAAAGGCTATACGCCGGTCATCGTAGAGGTCCCGGCAGTACCGAACCACCGGCGGCACGCGGGTGCCGAGGGCCGCCACACCGGCCGGTCGGGTCTACTCGGTTCCTTCCAACGCCGGCACTCGCCCTAACCGCCGCCGGGCCGGCTGGTGAGCTGGCTGGTCAGCACCACCAGCAGCTCAAATCGGACGGCCGGATCGTCCAGGTCGTCGCCGTACAGTTCACGCAGCCGCTTGAGGCGGTAGCTGACCGTCTGCGGGTGCACGAACAGCTCGGTGGAGACCTCGGCGCGCGAGCCCCAGTGCCGGAGCCAGGCGTACAGCGTCGCCAGCAGGTTGTCCCGCTGTGCCGGGCGCAGCTGCGCCAGCGGCGCGAGGCGGCGGGCGGTGAGCACCGCCAGGGCCCGCTGCTCGCCACGCAGGGTCAGCGTGACCAGGTGGTCGTCGACGAAGACCGGACCGGAGGCCGGTCCGACCAGCCCGGCGGCCAGCTCGGCGAGCCGGACGGCCGCCGGCACCTGCGGCCAGCCCAGTTCCGGGCCGACCACCGCCGGCCGGCCGGTGAACGCCTCGGCCAGGGTGGCGCGGGCCGCCCGGGTACCCGCCCGCAGCAGCAGCACGGCGTCGCGACCACGCTCGATGACCAGGCCGTCCGGGCCGTACCGGAACCGCGCGTCGCGGGCCTGGTCCAACGGCAGCAGTACGGGCACCACCGTGTCCAGCTCGACCCAACCGATCCGGGCCGCCGCCGACTCGACGGCACTGGGCAGGCCGTCGCCGCGCAGCAGCAGCTCGGCGAGGTGCCGCCGACGGTCACCCTCCCCGGCCTGCTCGCGCAGCTGGAGCGCGTACCCGTCGGTGCTCGCGGCGGCCAGCTCGGCCACGTAGGCGCTGACCGCGTCGGAGAGGTCGATCAGTTCCTCCGGATCGACCGGGCGTAGCCGGGCCAGTGACTGCGACGCCGTACGCAGCAGCAGCCGTGCCGCTGTCCGCAGCGCGGTCAACAGCGCCTCCGGTCCCCGGTCCTCGCGGGCCTCGGCGGCGCCCAACCCGACGAAGACCTCCCGGAACCGGGGCGGCAGCGCCGGTTCCCCGGTGCCGATGAGGTCGAGAAAACGGTCGAGCGCCACCTGCACGGCGGTGCGTACGTCCCGGGCGAACTTGTCGTCGGCGATGCCGGCGAAGGCCGGGGTGGCCTCGGTGACGGCGACCGCGACGGCGGCCACGGTGGCCGGCAGGTGCGGGCGCATCGCGGCGGCCAGATCGGCGGGCAGGTGTCGCCAGGGAGTCGCGGAGACAGGCGCGATCATCCGGCGATTTTGTCACGGCAGGATAAGAACGGCGGCGGTTCTCACTGCCGACGGGACGGTGTTTCGATCGGCCCGGCCGCGCGACGATGAACCCGACCGGCGGGCGGGCCAGCGCAGCGACCGCCCGGTGGCCGACGAACCGACGGAGGAGAACGCGTGCAGCACCGCCTGTCCCGCCAGCACGTCGTCGACATGTGTCGCACCATGCTCGCCCGGGGCTACCTCAAGGCCACCGAGGGCAACGTCTCGGTCCGGGTGCCCGGCCACCGGCGGTACGCGGTCACCCCGAGCAACTACGACTACGACCGGATGCGGGTCGAGGACATCTGCATCGTCGACTTCGACGGCAAGCACGTGCCCGACGACTCCGGCGCCGACCTGAAGCCGTCCATCGAGTGCGGGATGCACGCCAACATCTACCGGGAGCGGCCGGACGTCAACGCGATCGTGCACACCCACCAGCCGTACGCCTCGGCGCTGGCCTTCCTGCGCAAACCGATCCCGGCACTCACCGACGAGCAGGTGCGCTTCCTCGGCCGGGAGGTGGCGATCATCGACTACGCCCCGTCGGGCACCGGGTTCCTGGCCCGCAACGTGCAGAAGAAGGTGACCAGCGGCGACAACGCCTTCATCATCGCCAACCACGGGGTGGTCGCCGTCGGCACCGACCCCGACCGGGCGGTGTTCAACATGGCGCTGCTGGAGAAGGTGTCCATCGCCTACCTGCTGGCGCTGACCAGCGAGGCGGGGAAGGTGCACACCATCCCGACCGCGATCCGGGAGATCGCCTTCACCAAGCTGCGGGCCGACGAGAAGCGGATCGCCGCGCAGCTCACCGAGGCGGTCGAGCCGCTACGGGTGCCCGCCGACGAGGAACTGCCAAGCGCCGACGCGGCAGCCGCCGAGGTCGCCGCCGGCCGGACCGCGGACATCACGCCAGGCGCGGTGGACGGTGCCGCGTCCCCGGGCAACGGGACGGACAGCGATCCGGGCGTCGAGTCGGCCCGGCTCGGGTACGCGATCAGCGAGTACCCCGACGTCGACGACGTGATGCGTCGGCTGAAGGCGCTCACCGCCCAGCCGGTGCGCGGGCTGCGCCACGACGCGATGCTGGACGTGCTGAACTACTTCGACACGAAGTGCCGGGCCAGCAAGGAGATCACCGACCGGGCGCGGCGACGCATCCCCGGCGGGGTGCAGCACAACCTGGCGTTCAACTATCCGTTCCCGCTCGCCGTCGACAAGGCCGACGGAGCGTACCTGGTGGACCGGGACGGCAACACCTACATCGACTTCCTCCAGGCCGGCGGACCGACGATCCTGGGCAGCAACTACGGCCCGGTCAACGAGCGGGTCGCCGAGGTGGTCCGGGACTCCGGCCCGGTGACCGGGCTGTTCCACGAGTACGAGCTGAAGCTCGCCGAGATCATCCACCGGTTCATGCCGCACGTGGAGATGTACCGGTCGCTGGGCTCGGGCACCGAGGCGGTGATGGCGGCCGTCCGGGGTGCCCGCGCCTTCACCGGCAGGAAGATGGTGATCAAGGTCGGTGGCGCCTATCACGGCTGGTCGGACACCATGGTCTACGGGCTGCGGGTGCCCGGCACCTACCGGATGAACGCCAAGGGCATTCCGTTCGGGGCCACCGCCCGCACCCGGGAGGCATTCCCCCACGACCTGGGTCAGCTCAAGCGCAAGCTGATCGAGAACCGGCTGCGCGGCGGCACCGCGGCGGTGGTGGTCGAGCCGGTCGGCCCGGAGTCCGGCACCCGGCCGGCGCCACGCGATTTCAACGCCCGGGTCCGCGAGTTGTGCGACGAGTTCGGCGCGCTGCTGATCTTCGACGAGGTGGTCACCGGGTTCCGCCTCGGGCTGGGCGGCGCGGCCGGCTACTTCGGTGTCACCCCCGACCTGACCGTGCTGGGCAAGGCGGTCTCCGGCGGCTACCCGATGGCCGGCGGCGTCGGCGGGCGGGCCGACGTGATGGCGGTCTTCGGTTCCGGGCTGGACGGCAAGAGCGGAGCGCACATCCAGGTCGGCGGCACCCTGTCGGCCAACCCGCTGTCCTGCGCGGCCGGCTACTTCGCCATCGAGGAGATGGCCCGCACCAACGCGCCGGTGATCGCGGGCCGGGCCGGTGACCGGCTGACCCGCGGCCTGCAACGGCTGATCGACTCCTACGGGCTGCCGTACGTGGCGTACAACCAGGGGTCCATCGTGCATCTGGAGTGCAGTGGCGTGATGCTGTTGGACATGCGCAACCCGGTGAAGCTGCTCAAGGAGAACAAGACCCGCAAGCGGCTGATGGAGCAGATGGGGGCCGCCTACACCGCACACGGCATCGTCACCCTGGCCGGCTCGCGGATGTACACGTCGATGGCCGACACCGACGAGGTCATCGACGACGCGCTCGCCCGGTTCGACCGGGTCTTCGCGCTGGTCGAGGGGGTCTGATCCGTGGCCGCCAGCCCGCCACAGGTCTTCGCGATCGACCTGGGCACCTCCGGGCTGAAGGCCGCGCTGGTCGCCGCCGACGGCACGGTCACCGGCTGGGCCGAGCGACCGGTCCCGCTGCGGGTGCTGCCCGGTGGCGGCGCCGAACAGGATCCGCTCGCCTGGTGGAGCGCGCTCGGGCAGGTCGCCGCCGAGCTGGGACGCGACCATCCCGAGCAGATGCGGGCGGTCGCCACGGTGTGCGCCTCCACCCAGGGTGAGGGGACCATCGCGGTGGACGCGGCCGGTGCACCGCTGACCGCGTGCATCAGCTGGCTCGACATGCGCGGCGCGCCGCACCTGCGACGGCAGTTCGGCGGCTTTCCCGCGTACCAGGGGATGTCGGTGCGCCGGATCGCCCGCTGGCTGCGGCTCACCGGCGGCATGCCCTCACCCACCGGCAAGGACCCCGCCGCCCACATGCTGTTCGTCCGCGACACCCTGCCGCAGGTGTACGCGCGCACGGCGACGTTCCTCAACGTGCTCGACTGGATCAACCTGAAGCTCACCGGACGCACGGTGGCGACCGTCGACTCGATCCTGACCTCGTGGGTGACCGACAACCGGCGTCCCGGCGACATCCGCTACTCCCCCACCCTGGTCGCCGACAGCGGCATCGACGCGGACAAACTGCCACCGATCGTCGCCTGCACCGAAGTGATCGGCACGTTGACACCGGCCGCTGCCGCGCACCTGGGCCTGCCCGCGACGGTACGGGTGGTCGCCGGTGCGATCGACAACACCGCCGCGGCCATCGGCGCCGGCACCACCGACGACAACAAGCCGCACCTGTACGTCGGCACCTCCTCCTGGATCGCGGCCCACGTGCCCCGGAAGAAGACAGACGTCTCCGCCGGCATCGCCTCGGTGCCCTGCGCGGTCGGCGACCGTTACCTGATGACCGCCCTCCAGGCCACCGCCGGCGCCAACCTGACCTGGCTGCGGGACAAGATCGTCGAGTACGACGACCCACTGCTCAGCGCCGGTCACCTCAGCCGCGACGAAGGGACGATCTTCGACGCCTTCGACACGATCATCCCGACGGTGCCGCCGGGCGCGAACGGGGTGCTCTACACCCCCTGGCTGTACGGCGAACGTGCCCCGGTGGACGACGCGAGCCTGCGTGCCGGGTTCTTCAACATCTCCCTCGACACCAACCGCTCGGACCTGCTGCGGGCCGTTTTCGAGGGGGTCGCCTTCAACACCCGCTGGCTGCTCGGCGCGGTCAACCGGTTCCTGGGCGCGCCGGTCACCTCGATGGCCATCACCGGCGGCGGGGCGCTGTCAGACTCGTGGTGTCAGATCTTCGCCGACGTGCTCGACGTCGAGATCCGCCGCGACGCCCAGCCGCTCGCGGTCAACGCCAGGGGCGCCGGGTGGATCGGCGCGGTCGGCACCGGGCAGCTCACCTTCGCCGACATCCCGGGCCTGATGCGTACCGACCGGGTCTTCACGCCGGACCCGGCGCACCGGTCCGGCTACGACGAGGTCTTCGACGTCTACCGGCAGCTGCACCAACGACTCGCCCCGGTCTACCGACGTCTCAATCGCGGCTGACCTGCTTGGCGGCCCGCGGTTTCTACGCGATCGACAGGTGATCAGCTTTTTGCCCGTTTCCCATTAATCGGGATTGGCGGCTGTGATGCCCGCCTGGAAGTTTCGGCGGTCATCGATGATGGCTTTTATCCTCTGATCGATGCGACGCTATGACGTCGGCGTCGGCCATCGACAGGAGGATACGTGCAGGCAATACGTCGCAGGCTACTCGGAGCCCCCTCCGCCGACCCTGAGCAGGCCGACCCGGAACAGGCAGCGGATGTCCAGCCCCGTAAGGGACAGGGCAGGCTGGCGGGGGCCGTCCGGGTGGCGTCGCGCCTGTTGCTGCATGAATGGACGTTGGCGGCAATCGCTGGAGTGGCGGTGGCTGTTGTCCTCACCTGGCCGACGTTGAAGCAGCCGTGGACGACCATCCCGGGCGACATCGGCGATCCCCCATTGCAGGCGTGGCAGGTCGCCTGGGCCGGGCATGCGCTGGTCACCGACCCGCTCAACCTCTGGCACTCGAATACGTTCTTCCCCGACCTGTACACGTACGCCTACACCGACATCGTGCTCGGATACGCACCTGCCGGTCTGTTCGTCAACGGCGTGGCGTCGGCCATCTTCCGCTACAACCTCCTCTACGTCCTGGCGCACGCACTCGCCTTCGTCGGGGCGTACGCCCTGGTGCGCCAACTCGGCGCCATCCGGACGGCAGCCGCCGTCGCCGGCGTCGCCTGGGCCTTCGCACCGTGGCGGCTCGCGCACAGCGGCCATCTGAACATCCTCTCCATCGGCGGCGTCGCACTGTGCCTGGCGATGTTGGCTCGCGGCCACGGATGGTCCCTGCGGGACGGTCACCGACCGGCGCTGCACCGTCCCGGCTGGATCGTGGCCGGCTGGCTGGTCGCCGCCTGGCAGCTGACCCTGGGTTTGGCGATCGGCCTGCCGCTCGCGTACTTCCTGGCCGGCACCATGCTTGTGGTCCTCGTGGCGGTTGGCTGGGCCCGCTGGCGGACCGGCACCTGGTTGTTGGGTCGCCGGGTGGTGCTCGCGAACCTCTTCGGCGGCGTCGTCTTCGCAGCGGTGTTGATCTGGTTGGGGATCACCTTCCTGCGGGTGGTGGAGCTGAACCCGGAGGCGCACCGGGATCTGTCCTGGACAGAGATGTTCTCCCCACCCCTGCTGGGATACTTCGTCGCGCCTGCGGACTCGTGGCTGTGGGGCGACCACTTCGCGGCCGCCCGCGCCCAGCTGTCCTGGCCTCCGGAGATGGCGCTGCTGCCGGGCGTCACGTTGATCGTGCTGGCCGTGGCCGGGCTGAGCTACTCGACGTTCCGGGTGCGCCACCGCGTCCTGCTCGGGCTCGGCGTGCTGGTCAGCGGCGCGCTCGGACTGGGCAGCAATCTCGTCGGTCAGGGCGACCCGGGATACCTGACCCTGTCCCGACTGCTGCCCGGATGGGACGCGCTACGAACCCCGGGTCGGCTGATGGTGTGGACGAGCCTGCTGCTCGCCATTCTCGCAGCAGGAGCGATTAGCGAATTCGGACGAAATCGCCCCAAGGTCGGGTGGCCGAAGCCGGTGAGCGCGGTCGTGCTCCTGCTGCCCCTGCTGCTGGTCCTGGTCGAAGGGGTCAACCGGACACCACATCCCACCGTGCCCACCGCCCCGCCAGCGTTCCAGGCGGCGGACGACCCGATGCTGGTCCTGCCCAGCAACGGCGTGGCCGAATCCGACATCATGCTCTGGTCCACCGAGGGATTTCCCCGCGTCGCCAACGGGTCGGTCACCTTCCTGCCGGCCAGTCAACAACAGATCCGCGCGGTGACCACGACCTTCCCCGATCCGGGCAGCATCGCCTTCCTCCGGCAGATCGGCATCCGGTCGGTGGTCGTCCTGCCGGACAGGCTCGCCGGAACGCCCTGGGACGGCCTGCCCGCCCGGCCGGTGGACGGCCTCGGCATCACCCGGGAGGAGATAGCCGGCGCGTGGGTCTACCGCCTCGACTGAGGCGGGCCCAAACTACTGCTTGTCACTCCCGGGTGGCGCCCATGGGCTCGCGGATCAGGGCGCCGTCGATGTAGCAGTACCGCCAGTCCTCGCCCTCCTCCAATGACCGGATCAACGGATGGCCGGTCTGCCGGTAGTGCTCCTCCGCGTGGTTGTTGACCGAGTCACTGCAACAGCCCACCGCGCCGCAGGTCAGACACATCCGCAGCTGCACCCAGTCGTCGCCGCTCTCCACACACTGCGGGCACGCGTCCGCGTCGGACTCGGTGATGTGGATCCGGTCGAGGTGCGTGCAGGCGGTGCTTATCGTCTCCTCACGCACGTACCGCCAACTGGAGTGCAGCAGCCGGTCCGGGATCATCCGAGCCAGGAAACGTGAATTCGCCGCGAGCAGCGGGCTCGCCACGGCCAGGATCAGCACGTACAGGGCGATGAACGGACCGAGTCGGTCGTCCAGGCCGGCGGCGATGGCGAGGGTGGCCAGGATCAGCGAGAACTCGCCCCGGCCCAGCACGGTCAGGCCGACGTTGGCGGCCCCGCGCTGGTTGAGCCCGAACAACCGGCCGGCGATCAGGCCAGCCACCACGTTGGTGACGATGCTCATCAGTACGGCGAGCAGCACCGGCAGCGCCACCGAGCCGAAGTCGCCGACGTCGATGCTCAGCCCGAACACCAGGAAGAAGACGGCCGCGAAGACGTCACGCAGCGGCAGCACCAGACGTTCGACCCGTTCGCGGATGGGAGTACGGGCCACCACGAGACCGATCATCAGCGCGCCGATCGCGTCGGAGACGCCGATCTCGGCCGACACCCCGGCGACGAGCACGACCAACCCGACCATCAGGATGGCCAGCAGTTCGTCCTCGTTGCTGTCGATCACCTTGCCGACCAGGCGGGCGCCGAAGCGGGCGACGGCGAAGAGCACCACCAGGTAGGCGAAGCTCAGGCCGATGCGCAGCACCAGTTCCCCGGCGGACCCGGCACCGGACAGCAGCGGCGAGAGCAGCGCCAGATACAGCGCGAGGAACAGGTCCTCGATCACGATGATGCCGAGAATGACAGGCGTCTCCGCGTTGGCCAGCCGCCGGAACTCGATGAGCAGTTTCGTCACGATCGCCGACGAGGAGATGCCGAGCGCACCGGCGATCACGAACGCCTCGTAGCCACCCCAACCGAGGGCGAAGCCGAAGAGCAGCCCCGCACCGACGTTGAGGCCGATGTACGAACCGGCGGCGACGAACAGTCGTTTACCGCTGCCGAGCACCTGGTCGACCGGGAACTCGACGCCCAGATGGAACAGCAGCAGGACCAGGCCGAGGGAGGCGAGCAGGCTCAGGTCCTCGGGATGAGCGATCAGCACCGGCCCCGGGGTACCGGGCCCGAGCAGGATGCCCGCCAGCATGAAGAACGGCACGGTGGGCAGGTTGATCCGACGACCCGCACGGGCCAGCAGGCCCGCGATCAGTACGAGGGCCCCAAAGCCCACGAGGTCAGCATGCACGGCGAGGACTCCTGGAGCGGACTGAGCGAGGGCGCAAGACGCGGAACGGCTACTCGGAGAAGTACGTGCCGGCCAGCAGGGCGCCCACCTTACGCGCCTGCTTCTCCGACATCTCGATCACGGCGACCGGATCATCCTGCCCGGCGGCGAAGACGTAGAGGTCACGGTTGCCGTCCCGGCGTACCACCACCGAGATCCGTTGGGTGTTGCTACCCAGGTCGACGTCGTACCGCTTGCCGATACCTGGCAGTTCCTGCACATAAATCCCTTTGCCCATGGCCCCTCCCGCTGCGCGGTCCACGATCTCTGCGCAATGGTACGAGGCAGCCGGCGCGGGCCGGCTGAATCACCACCTGCTTGGTCTGCGGCAGGGCGTCGATCAGGGGCTGGGACACGTTGATCGTGTCGGAGATGTGCCGGCGGTGCGTACCTGATGCGGGCCGGGGCCTGAGCCAGCATCCGGTGCTCGGAGCTGCGCGGCGCCCGGGACATTGCGTCGCAAACGGCGAGAGAGCCCGCGATCCGTCCGCTGGCGTACCCCGTTCATGGACACGGGTGAGGCAAGTCCCGGCCGATCAGCGCACCGGAGCACCCGCGAAGGCGGTTCGTCCCGATTCACCCGCACGTGGGCTTCGCGGTGATCGCCCCGGTGCCGATTCGCTGACGGAACCGTCGACGCGCACCCGTTGGCGAACGGTTACGAGGTGAGGCGGAACGTGGCGTCGGCGCGTGCCTGGGCGTCGTTGATCGGGTCGAGTCGCAGCTGGTAGTTGTAGTGCCGGACGTACCTGTCGGGGTAGTTGTACGACCGGAACGACGACCAGGACGTGTTGCCGAGGCCGGCGACCTGCCGGAAGGTGGCGTCGGCGGCGAAGACCGAGCTTCCGTCGTTGGCCGCCAACACGAAGTCGAAGCCGTAGTGCCGCAGGTAGTGGCCGGGATAGTTGACCGATTCGAACGACACGCCGGCGGCGTCGGCCAGCCCGGGCACCACCCGGAACTGGGCGTCCTGGGCCGGGCTGACGTTCGCGTCGATACGTACGTCGTAGTTGGCGTGCCGCACGTACCGGTCCTGGTGGGTGTACGCCTGGATCCGGTTGGCCGGGGTGGTGGCGCCCCAGCGTCCCAGCACCGCACTCTCCTCGGCGGCGGTCAGGTTCAGGATCGAGCCGTGTCGTTTACGGCTGGCACCCAGCTGGTAGTCGGTCCGGGTCCGGAAGTTCGTGACGCTGCCCAGGTTGGTGGAGGTGACCGGCATGTAACCACGCCCGGTGGCGTACTGGTCGAGCCAGAGCGCCCACTCGTTACGACCGTTGAACTGCATCCACATCGGCCCTTCGACCACGTTGCCGCCGCCGGTGCCGTTGGAGATGCCCAGGTGGGAGAGGTTGCCCAGCGTCGTCCACGAGCCGAGGATCGAGTTGCTGCCCTCGATGGTGATGTGCCCGTCGGCCGACGCCCGGTAGTAGCGGTACCCGCCGACGGACCCCGGTACCTCGACGATCTGGGTGTCGATGATGCCCTGCCCACCGCCGGGGCGTTCGATGTAGAGCTGGGGCGCGGTGAAGCTGCGGAAGTCGCTGGTGCGGACGTACCAGATGCGGTGCTTGGTCACGCCGTCGCGCAGGGAGTTCGTCGCCCAGTAGACGACGTAGTCACCGGTCGCCGCGTTGTAGATGGCCTCCGGCGCCCAGGCGTTGCCGGCGCCCGGGATGGCACCGGCGACGTTGATCAGCCAGGGTGCGGACCAGTTCACCAGGTCGCGGGACTCCCACACCACAAGCGACCTGCTGCCCCGGTTCGCCGCGTCGTTCCACGAGGTGCCGCTGGCGATCCGCAGATCGGTGGCGACGATCCAGTACCGGTCGCCGGCGGGCGAACGGACGATGGAGGGATCGCGCACCCCCCGGGTGCCGACCGTGGACAGCAGCACGGGTGCGCCGTTGTTCAGGTCGCGCCAGTTCAGCCCGTCCCGGCTGTGGGCGAAGTAGACCTGCTCGCCGGTGGCCGACTCGCCGGTGAAGTGCGCCATCAGGTAGCCGGCGAACGGGTCGAGCGCGGCGGCCTCGGCACGCGGTGCCTGTGCCGCCGGCAGCAACAGCAGACACAGGGCGGCGAGCAGAGCGCTCGCCCTGGTCAGGACTTTGGACATGCGACTCTCCGTCCGTCCGGCGCGGCCGACGTTAGCGCTAACATCACCCGCGCCCGGACGGCCCTGGTCACTGTTTCGGGGGTGTTACGCAGTCTCCGCTTGAAATCGACACCCGTCAAGACAGTGACCGCTTCCACGCCGTCGCCTACGCCAACGGCGACGGGCCGGCGGCGGCCGCCCGGTCTCGGCATCCGGCCGGTCTCGGCACCCGGCGCTGGCACGGAAACGTGGGTGACGGTACAGAACAGCACCGACAGAATGTTCCGGTGCAGATCCGAGAGGTGCGTCAGGACGAGCTACCCATCCTGCAGGACATCGAACGCGCCGCCGGACAATGCTTCCGCGACGTCGGTATGCCGCAGATAGCCGACGATGCACCGCTGCCGTTGGACATCCTCGGCCGCTACCGCGAGGCAGGCCGTGCCTGGGTTGCCACCGACACGACCGAAAGGCCGGTCGGCTACCTCATCGCCGACCTCGTCGACGGCAACTTCCACATCGAACAGGTCTCCGTACATCCCGACGCCGCCCGTCGCGGGATCGGACGTCAGCTCATCGACCACCTCGCCGACCATGCGATGGCCAGCGGCATCCCCGCCCTGACCCTCACCACGTTCACTCAGGTGCCGTGGAACGCCCCGTACTACGCCCGTTGCGGCTTCCACACCCTGGACCAGAGCGACCTCACCCCGGGTCTTCGGGCCATCCGCCAACGCGAGGCAGCGCACGGACTCGACCGCTGGCCCCGCGTCTGCATGCGCCGAACCCTGTGCCCGCCCTCGAACCAGACGTCGCCCCGAGCGCGGCCCTAACGAACACCCACCAGAAGATCATTTACCGGCGCCCTGCGAGCGAGAGGCTTGCCGTATCAGATCTCCATGTACTACACGAAGCACGCATGCCCGGTGCTCCAGCACTGTCAGCAGCAGGCCGGAGCCGCCACGATCCATGACGTCATGACGCTTTCCACCCAGCCGTCCTGCGGCGCAGATCGGTCACCTCAGCTGACGGCGTGAAGCCGGCCGAGGCGTAGGTAGCTACGGCGCCGACGTTGGAACTCTCCACGCACACACTCGCGCTGGACGAACCCATGTCGCGAAGGGCCGCAGCGGCGGCGAGCGTGATCGCCGTGCCGTAACCATGGCCTCGGTGACTTTGGTGGACGCCCATCGGTTCCAGCAATCCTGGCCGCCCCGGGCCGGCTGACCACACTGCCGCGACTGCCACGGCCTCGCCGCCCTGATCGAATGCGGCGAGGCAGCGTGCGTCAGCGTAGAACGGGCCACCGGCCATGGCGAGCCAACGCCCAACCGTGCGGTGCCGGTCGGCATCAGTGAAGGGCGACCCGCGAAACGCGAACCAGTGGACGCCGACCCACACCTCGGCGCGATCGGACTCGATGGTCTCGATACGCAGACCGCAGTCCTGCACCGGGTCTGAAAGACAGCGGTGGAACGTTGTCCACGGCTCATCCCGCTCCCAACCCCGTTCCAGCAGCAACTGGGTGAGACGCTGCGCACCTCGGGCTTCGACGGTCGCACCGTCGGGATCCAGCACACGCCCTGGGGCGTCCAGGTCAGCGGCGAGCCGGCGGGCCAGCGCCTCGTCATCACGCCAGTCGGGAGCGACGGCCATGCGCACCAGTTCGGGGCCGTCCAGCAGCCCGATCGCGTGAACCACCCCGTCGTGCAACCACATCCGGAGGTCAGCCGCCGTAGCCTCGGCACCACGTAACGAGTGCCAGCCGAGATCGCCGGAATGCAGTTGCAGCGGTCCCCCGTCGTGCTGCCACCGCTTGAGCGCGTCCACCGCTGGTGGCAGCTCATCAACGCTCGGGGTACTCAGAATGATGCTCATGGTGCACCCAAACCCAAAGAGCGGCCCGGCACCATCGATTATCGAAGCAGTCGACGTTCGTCACGGTTCGCCGAATGTCTGTATCCAGGTCTCGCGCGGCAGCCGCTGCAGCGACTGCCGAGTTGACTCGAAGCCCAGTCGCTCGTAGCCGGACACAGCTCAACTGGCTGCATCAAGCCTGCCTGCCTCGGCACCTCAGCGCCGGTAGATATCCGGAAACGCCGCCATGGCGGTCCGCAGGTCGGTCAAGGGGCCGCCGTCGATCGGGGTGCGGGTTGCCAGCAACCGCTCGGTGCCGTGCCAGACTGCCATCGCGTACTCGGCCTCGGAGGTATGGCAGAGCAACCTGCCGGCGGGCGTGCTGAGGTGCAGTCCGTGACGGCGGGTACGACGCAGGGCGAAACTCCAGGCGCTGGAGGCGCCGGTGAACACGTAACTGTCATCCCGGCGCGCCAACAGGGTCGCGACGCCGTGGAGCATGTCCGCTGCGGCGAGATACACCATCAACAGCCCGCGCGACCCGAACTGGCGGGAACTGTGGGCCCCACCGTCCCAACGCAGGCTGACGTGTCCCAACTCGAACCCGGTGACCTGCGCTGGCTCGTCAACGGGTGCGTCGAACGCCACGACGATCACACCATCATGTTCACATACCCGGCCCACGGGTACGGGTGATGGCTGGCGTGGCGCCACCGCGCCAAGGGCTGTCGGTCGAGCGGCTGGTCGTCTGCCTCGGCACAGATCGCGGCCATCTCACTCAGGTAGGTGGCCAGTGGCGCAAGGCCCGCCGTCGCCCGCCACTGGTCCACACCAGACTCGCCCCGAATCGGGGTCACGTGCACCCGCCCGTCCGCCCGCCCGTCCGCCCGTCCGCCCGCCCGCGTTGATCAAGAGGTTTTGGTCTCCGACACGCGCGAACGCAGACGCAAACTTCTTGATCAACGCGTCCGCCGGGGGCGGGCAACGCGTCCGCCGGGGGCGGGGGTAGGTGGGTGGGGTGGGTGGGGGGTTATAGGTGGGTGGGGGGTTATAGGTGGGTGGGGGTGGGGATGCCGAGGAGGTGTAGGCCGGTTCGGAGGGTGTCGCCGGTGAGGTGGCACAGGGCGAGGCGGTTGGCGCGCTGCGGTCCGGTGGCGCGTAGCACGGGGCAGTGCTCGTAGAACGCGGTGAAGGTCTGCGCCAGCCGGTACAGGTAGCCGCAGAGGCGGTGCGGCTCGTGACCGGCGACCACCTCGGCGAGGGTGTCGGCGAACGCGTCGAGATCGAGGATCAGCGCCCGCTCGGCCGGTTCCAGCGCCGCCGTCACGTCGACTGTGGCGTCGGCACCGTCAGCGTGGGCCAGGATGGAGCGGACGCGGGCGTGCGCGTACTGGAGGTAGACGCCGGTGTTGCCGACCAGCGCCAGCATCCGCTGCGGGTCGTACACGTAGTCCCGGGTCCGGTTGGTCGCCAGGTCGGCGTACTTCACCGCGCCGATGCCGACCTGTTGCGCCCGCTCGTCCAGGGCGGACCCGGTCAGCCCGGGATTCTTCGCCGCGACCACCTCCCGGGCCCGGTCGACCGCCTCGGTGAGCAGATCGACCAGGCGGACGGTGTCGCCAGCCCGGGTCTTGAACGGTCGCCCGTCCGGGCCGAGGACGGTACCGAAGGCGACGTGCACGGCGGCCACGGTCGACGGCAGCCAACCGGCCCGCCGCGCGGTGTCGAAGACCATCCGGAAGTGCAGGGCCTGCCGGACGTCGACCACGTACAGCAGCCGGTCGGCGTGCAGTTCGACGACGCGCTGCCGCAGCGCGGCCAGGTCGGTCGCGGCGTAGCCGAAACCGCCGTCCCGCTTGCGTACGATCAGCGGCGTCGGCTCGCCGTCCGGGCCGCGGAGGTCGTCGAAGAAGACGCAGAGCGCGCCGTCGCTGGTCACCGCGACCCCCCGGCGCTCAAGATCGTCGGCGACCTCGGGCAGCGCGGCGTTGTAGGCGCTCTCCCCCACCGTGTCGGCGTCGGTGAGCCGCACCCCGAGCCGGTCGTAGACGTGGGTGAAGTAGCGGGTCGACTCGGCGACGATGTCCCGCCAGGCGGCCACGGTGCTCGGATCGCCGGCCTGCAACGCCACCACCCGCCGCCGGGCCCGGTCGGCGAACGTGGAGTCGGTGTCGAACTCCCCCCGAGCCCGCCGGTAGAGCGTGGCCAGCCGGCCCATGGCCCCGGTGTCGTCCGGTGCCGGCGGGTCGGGGTGCTCGACCTGGTACTGGATGAGCATGCCGAACTGGGTTCCCCAGTCACCGATGTGGTTGCGCCGCACCACGGTGCCGCCGAGGTGTTCCAGGATGCGTACCAGCGCGTCGCCGATGATGGTGGAGCGCAGGTGCCCGACGTGCATCTCCTTGGCGATGTTCGGCTGCGAGTAGTCGATCACCGTGGTGACGCCGGACTCGGGCATGCCGATACCGAGCCGGACATCACCCAACCGGCTGGCGAGCTGCGCCAGCAGCGCCCGGTCGGTCAGCTCGATGTTGACGAAGCCCGGCCCGGCCACCCCCGCGCTGGCCAGCAGGCCGTCGTCGGGTAGGCCGGCGACCACGTCCGCCGCGACCTGCCGCGGGTTGCGGCGCAGCGTCCGCGCCGCCGCCAGCAGGCCGTCGGCCTGGAAGTCGGCGTGCTCGGAGCGGCGGATCTGCGGCGCGAGGTCCGCCATTCCCAGGCGGGCCGCGGCGGCGGTGACGGAGTCGGACAACGACGAGGCCAGCGAGGGCACGGTCACGGGGAACTCCCTGGGATGGGATGAACGGGATCGTCACGAGGCGGGCCGGCCGCACGGCAGGTGCGGGCACGGCGAAAGGAACGCGCGGGTGAGCGGGACGACTATCGTCGTCGCAGGCGCGAGCGGCGGACGGTGCCGAGCACCCGATCCATCTCCACCGCCTCGAACGCCGGGGCCGCGAACCGAGCGCGGCCAGATGCCGGAAGTGTACGCGTCGTGCGGTGCGGATGTGGACGTGATTGTCCCGCCGGTGCCGTCGAGGCGTGGGGAAATCCCTGATTCCCTCGCCGCCGGCGCTGTCTAGGGTCGACTCAGGGCCCGGCCCGGTACTCGCTGGTCTGACCGCGCCTGACGCCGCAGCTCCGGTGCCGTGGTGCCGGTGGGTGGCACCGTCCCGACCCCAATGAGGAGTACCGGTGCGCAAGGTTGTCTCGGCTGTCCTCACCGTGGTCCTCGCGCTGGCATCGACAGGGTGCGGCGGTCGGTCCTCGGGCGATCCAACCGCCGACGAGGACCCGTACAGCGAGTCCGCGCTGCGCTACGGCATGGCGCCGGTGCCGCATCCCGACCTGACGTACCAGCCGGATGTGGTGCTCGTCGGCGGTGGGGGCCGCTCGGTCCGGTCGGTCACCGCCGACGGGTTGACCTGGCGGATCGACGGCGACGCCTCCCGTGCCGAAGACCTGGCTCCCGGCAAGGTCATGTTCATCACCGGACGTGGTGTCGGCCGGGTGCTCGACGTGCAACGCGACGGGGGCGACCTGCTCGTCACGATCGGCCCGGTGTCCGTCACCGACGTGATCCGCGACGGCACTCTGGAGCAGCGCGGCATCGCGATCGAGAACCCGGTCGTCTACCAGGCCGGTGAGCCGATCTGGGCGATGTCCGAGGAGGAGGCCGACGCCCTGGGCGCCACGCCCACCGGCCGCGCCGGCCGGGCCGGGCCGCTGCGGCTCGCCCCGCCACCGCCCCGGCCGAACCAGCCGCCGCCGAGCCGTGGCGGTGGCGAGGTCAGGACGGTCGTCGCCAACTTCTCCACAGGCGTCAGCCTCAACGACGGCGCGGAGGTCAGCTTCCACTACCACCGCAACGGTACGAAATTGTCCGGGCGGGCCGCACTGACCTTCGCCAAGCCGGAAGCGGACTTCCACCTGAACATCAAAGGCGGTTCGGTGACCCGGGCGGAGCTGTCGATCAGCGGCGGCTTCGGCATCCGCTACTCGTTCGAGGCCGGTCTCCGGGACGGGCAGAACATCAGGACGGTGCTCCCCATCCCGGTGGATTTCAGCATCCCGATGGGCACGGTGCTCGGCGTACCGCTGGCGTTGACCGTCAGCCAGACGGTGAAGGTCACCACCGCCTTCGGCGCGAAGGTGGGCACCATCAAGGGCAAGGGTGAGTTCTCCCTCGCCGGCTCGCTCGGCTACGGCTACGCCAACGGCACGTTCGGCCCCCAGGTCAGCAAGAACTTCAAGCGCAAGGAGAGCCTGATCAACTCGCTGACTGGCGTTCCGGTCGGGGTGATGGGCCTGCTCATCGAGCATCAGGTCCGGTTCGACGTCGGTTTCAGCGCGTTCGTGCTCAAGGCCGGTCTGTTCTTCGAGGTGTCGACCGCCTACGGGACGACCATCGGATCGGCGCTTGGCGCGCCGCTGGCGGTCTGCCGGGGCGTGGGCATCGGCGTCCGAGCCTCGTACGGCGTCGGCTACACGATCCTGGCCCCGGTGGTGAACGTGATCAACAAGTTCCTCAGTCTGATCAACGTCAGGCCGATCGACCCGTCCGGCAAGCTGGGGCCGCCGCCGTACGTCATCCACAGCGACGAGGAGGTCATTCCGCCCGGCACCAGACTCTGCGGCACCCCGAAGCCGGCCGCCGACTGAGCACGGTGCCGGCGGCCCGGACGTCCGGTCACCGGCCCACGTCGTCGCCAGCGGGTGAGGAACCGGCCGCGTCGGTGCCGAATCCGTCGAGCGCAGCGCGCTCGTCGAGCGTACGCAGCTCCTGAAACACGGTGATGTGTAGGCCGGCCGGGGCGTCGAGGCGGGCGTTGACCGACTGCCACGGCGTGGTGGTGGGTGGTGCCACCTGCTCGGCGCCGGCCGCGACCAGCCGGTCGGTGATCGCGGCGGTGTCGTCCACCTCGAACGCCACCCGGATGCGCGGGGCGACCTGACGTCCCACCTCCACGTCGTCGATCATGCGTTTCTGCGCCGGATTGGCGATCTCCAGCGTGGCCCGTCCGGCGTCCAGGATCACCACCTGGGCATCGTCCGCGCCGGAGAACGCGGCCTGCTCGGGCAGACCGAGCACGTCGCGATAGAAACGCACCGCCGCGTCGTAGTCGTCGGCCTGCACCACGAGCCGCAACTGGCGGACCCTCGACGTGGACCTCTCGGATGAACTCACTGCTGCCACTCTCCCGCGCTGGTTTCCGTGGGTGCCGGCGCCGGCACCCACCGGCCATGGTGGTGCGCTCGGCCGCCGACCGCCACTCTGGGCGGCCGGGGCCGGTCGTCGCGCCGCCGGGCACCTCGCGGGCGCGGTCACCGCCCCGGTCACGTCGAGTCGCCGGAGTCAGTCGGGTAGGTCGGCGATCCGGGTCGAGAGCCTGCGCAGCATGGCGAGTTCGTCGGCGCTCACGTGCTCCAGGAAACGGGAGCGTACCGAGTCGACGTGGTGCGGGGCGGCCTGTTCGAGGACACCGAAGCCGTCATCGGTCAGGCGCAGGAGACAACCACGGGCGTCCTGCGGGTCCGGCTCCTTGTCGATGAGCCCTCGTACCTGCATCCGCGCGGAATGGTGGGACAGGCGGCTGCGCGACCACTCCATCTTGGCGGCCAGCTCACGCAGCGGCCACCGACGATCGGGCTTCTCCGACAGCGTGCTCAGCACCTCGTAGTCCGCGGCGGAGAGCCCCGAGTCGCGGGCCAGGTCACGGCCGATCCGGGCGGGTAGGGCGATGAGCAGCCGCCGGAAGGCCCGCCACGCCTGCTCCTCCTCCGCACTCAGCCAGACCGTCTCCATGTCCGCCACCCTACATGTCATTGACACGTCATTGAAAGTACGCCTATGGTCGTTGACATGTCATCGAATAGCTCGGGCGACCTTCGTGTCCTCGTCATCACCGCCAGCACCCGACCCGGCCGGCTCGGACCCGCGATCACCGACTGGTTCGTCCGGACCGTCCGCCCGGCTGCCGCGTCCGACGCGATCACGGTCGACGTCGCTGATCTGGCCGACGTCGCGCTGCCCCTGCTCGACGAGCCCGAACATCCCGCCCACGGCAGCTACCGGCACGAGCACACCCGCCGGTGGAGCCGCACCGTCGCCGCGGCCGACGCCTTCGTGGTGGTGACGCCCGAGTACAACTTCGGCATGCCTGCGGCGCTGAAGAACGCCTTCGATTTCCTCTACCACGAGTGGGCGTGGAAGCCGGTGGCCTTCGTCAGCTACGGCAACACCTCCGCCGGCACCCGATCCGCGCAGATGGCGAAGCAGGTCGTCACGACGCTGCGGATGATGCCGGTCGGCGCCACGGTGGCCCTGCGCATCGCGGACACCGTCCACGACGGTCAGGTGGCCGGGTCGGCCGCGCTCGACGCCGCCGCCCGCGCGGTGCTGGGCGAGCTGAGCCGGGTGGCCCGTGCGCTTCGTCCGCTGCGCGGCGGCACCGACCCGACGGTCGTCGACGCGCCGGTCACCGGTCTCACACTCCGCGAAGCCCAGGCCGGCGACCTGGCGGAGCTGCTGGTCCTGCAGCGGTGCTGCTGGGTCCAGGAGGCCATCGTCAACGACACCCTCGACCTGGTGCCGCTGCGGGAGACCATCGACGACCTGCGGGCGTCGCTGGAGACCTGGCGATGGTGGTGCGTACGCCGCGACGGCCGCCTCGTCGCTGCGGTGCGTGCCCGGGCGCAGGAGCGCGCCTGGCTCATCGGTCGCCTGATGGTGGCGCCCGACCAGGCAGGCAACGGCATCGGCTCCTGGCTGCTGTCGTACGCCGAAGGACAGGCGCCCGAGCAGACCACGCACTGCACCCTCTTCACCGGCCACCGCAGTATCCGCAACATCAGCCGGTACGAGCGCGCCGGTTACACCCGCACCGCCACCGGCGACATCCCACCGGACAGCGTCCGCCTGTCCAAGCCGCGCACCCTCCAGCTGACCGGTGCTGTCCAGCACGGTGTCCCTGTGGTGTGATCTCCAGGCATGAGGGTCCGGGTGGTCGGTGCCGGCGTCGTCGGTCTGACGAGTGCGCTGCGCCTGGCACGCGACGGCCATGACGTGGACGTGGTTGCCGCCCGGACGGGCGACGACACGACATCGGCGACCGCGGCGGCACTCTGGTATCCCTACCGCGCGTACCCGGCGGCGGAGGTGACCCGTTGGTCGGCGTCCACCTACACCACCCTGCGTGGCCTGGCCGCCGATCGGCGCACCGGCGTGCGGATGCGCCTGGGTCGGGAGCTGTTCCGTCGGCCCGCCGCCGAGCCGTGGTGGCGGGACGCGGTGTCGGACCTGGCCCGGGTCGCCGCCGAACGACTACCGACCGGCTACGCCGACGGTTTCGAGCTGACCGTCCCGGTGGCGGACATGGCGGTCCACCTGCCCTGGCTGCTCGGCGAGGCGACCGCCGCCGGGGTCACGGTCCGCGCCGGGCGGTACGAGAAGCTGGCCGACGCCTTCGTGGGCGTGGACGCCGTGGTCAACTGCACCGGGCTCGGGTCCAGGGAACTGGTCGGTGACGTACACCTCTCTCCGGTGCGGGGGCAGGTGGTCGTCGTCGCCCAGTTCGGCCTGCGCGAGTGGGTTCTCGACCAGTCCGATCCAGAGCAGCTGCGTTACGTCGTACCCCGGGGTGACACGGTGCTGCTCGGTGGCACCGCCGACGACGGCGACGAGGACCTGACCGTTCGGGCGGACACGGCCAGCGGCATCGTCGACCGCTGCGCCGAACTCGTACCCGCGCTGCGCGACGCGCGGATCCTCGGCCACCGGGTCGGACTACGACCCGGCCGTCCGAGCGTTCGGCTGGAGGTCGAGGTCACCGGTCGTGGTCCGGTGGTGCACTGCTACGGCCACGGCGGCGCCGGCGTGACGCTCTCCTACGGCTGCGCCGAGGACGTCGCCCGCCTGGTGTCCGGACTCCGCTGAGCGACGTCACCCGGCGAGCCGACGCGGCGACATCACCGTCACGGCGTGGACGACGGCAGTGTCACCGTCACGGTCAGGCCGCCGTCGGGGCGTGGTTCAGCCTCGGCGACGCCGCCGTGGGCCCGGGCCACCGCCCGCACGATCGACAGCCCGAGCCCGAAGCCCCGGGTGCCGGCGACCCGCTCCCGGCTGAGCCGCCGAAACGGCTGGAACATCGTCTCCACGTCGTAGCTCGGGATCACCGGCCCGGTGTTGACCACGACCAGCGTGGGACGCCCGGCCACCTGCCCGGTACGCACCCGCACCCAGCCGCCCGCCGGCACGTTGTGCCGCAGGGCATTCTCCACCAGGTTGAACACCAGCCGCTCCAGCAGCACCGGGTCGCCGACCGTGCGGACCGGTTCCAACGAGCGGTGCACCGCAACACCGGGATGCCCAGGCGTCACCTGCTCGACCACGTGGGCGGCGATCTCGGCGAGGTCGACCACCGCACGCTCGGTCACCTCGCTCTCCGAGTCGGCGAGGGTGAGCAGACCGTCGATCAGCCGCTCGTGCCGTTCGTTCACCGACAGCAACGCCTCGCCGAGCCGACGAACCTCGTCCGGAGCGTCCGGTCGGCTGACCGCCAGCTCCACAAGCGCCCGGTTCAACGCCAGCGGCGTACGCAACTCGTGGGAGGCGTTCGCCACGAACCGGCGTTGGCCGTCGAACGACCGGTCCAGCCGCTCCAGCATCTGGTCGAACGTGTCGGCCAACTCCCGCACCTCGTCGCGGGGGCCGGTCAACGCGATCCGTTCGTGCAAACCACGTCCGGCGGAGTCGGCCCCGGCGATCCGGCGGGCCGTCCCGGTGATCTGGTGCAATGGTTGCAGCGCCCGGCCGGCGACCAGCCAACCGATCACCACGGCCGCCGCCGAGACCACCACCAGCGCGAGGCCGCCCTGGGTGAGCAGCGACTCCAGGGCGGAGCGCTTGGCCTCGCTCTGCACGTCCTGGATCAACATGCGGATCTTGTCGAGGTCCTCCATCGACGTCGGCATCCGGGTCACCACGGTGGCGCTGTCCGGCAACTCGGCGCGCATCGGCTGCGGCATCCGCTGGTCCACCAGCACGTACGTGACGCCGAGCAGGACGATGCCGGCGAGCAGGAGAAGACCGCCGTAGACCAGGGTGAGGCGGGCCCGCAGAGTCAGTCGCTTCACCGGATCGTGTACCCCGTGCCGGGCACGGTCTCGATCACCGGAGGATCGCCGAGCTTGCGCCGCAGCTTCATCACGGTGACCCGGACCACGTTGGTGAACGGATCGATGTGCTCGTCCCACGCCCGCTCCAGCAGTTCCTCGGCGGAGACCACCGCACCGTCGGCACGCAGCAACTCGGCCAGCACCGCGAACTCCTTGCGCGACAGCGGCACGTAGCGACCGTCGCGGTACACCTCGCGGCGGCCCGGGTCCACCGCGATGCCCGCCCGGCGCAACGTCGGTGGCGCGGCGGGCCGGGCCCGCCGGGTCAGCGCGTGCACCCGGGCGGCCAACTCCACAAGCGCGAACGGCTTCACCAGGTAGTCATCGGCGCCCAGGGCGAGGCCGGCCACCCGGTCACGTACCGCCGCGGCCGCGGTGAGCATCAGCACCCGGGTGTCACCCCCGGAGTCCACGATCGCCCGGCACACGTCGTCGCCGTGCACCACCGGCAGGTCCCGGTCGAGCACCACCACCGCGTACTCGTTCACCCCGAGCCGTTCCAACGCGGCATCGCCGTCGTACGCGACATCGACCGCGAACGCCTCCCGGCGCAGCCACTCCGCGATGGCGTCGGCCAACACGTCCTCATCCTCGACCACCAGCACTCGCACCGGTCCATGGTGCCGCGACCGCAGATAACGCCGCCGTAAACGTGATCGGTTACGCCCGCGATACGTCACCGCGGATGCACTGGTCCGGTGTCCGGCGACCGTCGTCGGACACCGGAGAGGACACCGACGATGCGACGAAGCACACTCACGCTTCCCGTACTGCTGATCCTGGCGCTCGCCGGCTGCGCCGGCCAGGACGGCGACCGTACCGGGGTGGCCACCGCCGGCGGCGCCGCCGCGACCGCCTCCGCCTCGGCGACCGGCGCCGACGGCAGCGACGCCGAACGAAGACTGGAATTCGCCAGATGCATGCGGGAGAGCGGGGTGGAGATGCCCGACCCGGAGGCCGGCAACGGGCCGATGTTCCGGTTCGACGGCGACGTCGACCCGAAGCAGGTCGAGGCCGGCATGGAAAAGTGCCGCCACCTGTTGCCCAACGGTGGGCAGGCGGCGCAGCTCGACGCCGAACAGCTCGAACAGATGCGGGTGATGGCCCGGTGCATGCGCGAGAACGGGGTGCCGGACTTCCCGGACCCGGCAGCGGACGGCCGCATCCAGATCCAGCGGGACGCCCTGGGAATCGACCCGGACGACCCGGCGTTCCGCTCCGCCTTGGAGGCGTGCCGTCAGCACGCCCCGCAGTTCGGGGGCGGCCGGTGACCCGTCGCACCCGCCTGCCCGCCGCCGGTGGCGCGGCGCTGGTCCTCGTCGCCGGAGCCGGTGTGGCCGCGGCGGTCGGCTTCGGTGGTGGCTCCGGCGACGGCTCGGTCGAGGCCCGCACCGCCGCGCCCGGCAGCGCCGCCGTCACCCGACACACCCTCGCCGACGCCGAGACCATCGATGGGGAGCTGGGATACGGGCCCAGCCGAACCGCCACCAGCCGGCTGCCCGGCACGCTCACCGCACTGCCCGACACCGGCGCCACCGTGGCGCGCGGCAAAGCCCTCTACGCCGTCGACAACGACCCGGTGGTCCTGTTGTACGGACGGCTGCCCGCCTACCGGACGCTGCGACCCGGCGTCGAGGGTGCCGACGTCAAACAGTTGGAACGAAACCTGACGGCCCTCGGCTACTCCGGCTTCACCGTCGACGACGCGTACACCTGGGCCACCGCCAAGGCGGTCCGTGCCTGGCAGGACGACCTCGGCGTGCCGGAGACCGGCCGCGTCGAGCTGGGTCGCATCGTCTTCGCCGACGGTGCCGTCCGGGTGGAGGGTCACCAACTGGACGTGGGCGCGGCCATCCAGCCGGGGCAGGCGGTGCTCACCTACACCGGCACCAGCCGGCTGGTCACCGCCGAACTCGACGTCGACGACCAGCGTCTCGCCGAACGTGGCACGACGGTGCAGGTCACCCTGCCCGACGGCCGGCAGGTGGCCGGGAAGATCGACACCGTCGAGACGGTGATCCGCAACGGTTCTGCGGACGCCGGTGGCGACACCAGCGCCGAGACGAAGATCGAGGTGACGATCGCGGTCGAGGATCAGTCGGCACTGGCCGAATTCGACCGTGCGTCCGCCGAGGTCACCTTCACGGTCAGCGAGCGTGCGGACGTGCTGACCGTGCCGGTGGCCGCGCTGCTGGCGCTCGCCGAGGGCGGTTACGGCCTGGAGGTTCTCGAAGACGGAACCAGCCGGATCGTCGCGGTCACCACCGGACTGTTCGCCGACGGTCGGGTCGAGATCACCGGCGACGGAATCGTCGAGGGCACCACCGTCGGGATGCCCCGGTGAGCGGGGACGTGGTCGTGCTCGACCAGGTCGGCAAGCGGTACGGCGACGATGTGGTCGCGCTCGCCGAGGTGTCGCTGCGCGTCGGGTACGGCGAGTTGGTGGCCATCGTCGGCCCGTCCGGTTCCGGCAAGTCGACGATGCTCAACGTGATCGGCACGCTGGACGAGCCGACCTCGGGCACGGTGGTGATCGACGGTCACGAGGTGGCGCAGCTGTCCGACCGGCAACTCTCCACGTTGCGCGCCACCCGCATCGGCTTCGTGTTCCAGCAGTTCCACCTGGCCCCGGGCGTACCGGTGGTGGACAACGTGGCGGACGGACTGCTCTATGCCGGCGTACCCCGCCGGGAGCGGCGGCGGCGGGCGGAGGCCGCGCTGGATCGGGTCGGTCTCGGGCACCGGCTCGGGCACCGGCCGCACGAACTCTCCGGCGGCGAACGGCAACGGGTCGCGGTGGCCCGTGCGGTCGTCGGTGAGCCCGCCGTGCTGCTCGCCGACGAACCGACCGGCAACCTCGACACCGGCTCCGGCGCGGCCGTGCTCGACCTGCTGCACGAGCTGCACCGGGCCGGGACCACAGTTGTCGTGATCACCCACGACCGGGAGATCGCCGCCGCCCTGCCGCGGCAGGTGCGGATGCGCGACGGACGGATCTGCGCGGATTCGCGGCTCGTGTCGAGCGGGGTGAGCTGACATGTCGGTGACCTTGCAGAACCGGCCGGGCGCGCAGCTCACCCCGGCCCGGATGCCCGCCGCCGACGTGGTGCGGGTAGGCGGCGTCGGGCTCCGGACCCGCCCGCTGCGGGCCTTCCTCTCCGCGCTGGGCATCGCCATCGGTATCGCCGCGATGATCTCCGTGGTCGGCATCTCGTCGTCCTCGCGCGCCGAACTGGACCGTACCCTGGCCGCGCTCGGCACCAACCTGCTCACCGTGTCACCGGGCCGGACCCTCTTCGGTGCGGACGCCCAACTACCTGCGGACTCGATGGCGATGATCGGCCGGATCGGTCCGGTGACGCAGGTGGCGGCCACCGGTCAGATCGCCGACGCCAAGGTCTACCGCACCGACCGCATCCCGCAGGCGGAGACCGGCGGCATCGCGGTACGGGCGACCCAGCTCGGGCTCCTGGACACCGTCGGCGGCGAGGTGGCCAGCGGCACCTGGCTGAACGAGGCCACCGCCCGGTACCCGGCGGTGGTGCTCGGCGCGACCACCGCCGAGCGGCTCGGGCTGGGTGCCGCCGGCCCGGACGTGCAGGTGTGGCTCGGTGATCGCTGGTTCACCGTGGTGGGCATCCTCGCTCCGGCACCGCTGGCACCGGAGCTGGACAGCTCGGCCCTGGTCGGCTGGGCCGTCGCCGCGAACCACCTGCGCTTCGACGGTCACCCGACCACCGTCTACACCCGTACCGAAGCCGACCAGGTCGAGGCGGTCCGCGCGGTGCTCGGGGCGACCGCCAATCCGGAGGCACCCAACGAGGTCGATGTCTCCCGCCCCTCGGACGCGTTGGCCGCCGCCCAGGCCACTGACGAGACGTTCACCGCGCTGCTGCTGGGGCTGGGCGCGGTGGCCCTGCTCGTCGGTGGCGTCGGAGTGGCCAACACCATGGTCATTTCGGTGCTGGAGCGGCGCTCGGAGATCGGGCTGCGCCGCTCGCTGGGTGCCACCCGGGGGCAGATCCGCACCCAGTTCCTCGCCGAATCGCTGCTGCTGTCAGCCCTCGGCGGAGCTGGCGGGGTGCTGCTGGGCATCCTGGTGACCTCCGGGTACGCGCTCTCCCAGGGCTGGCCGACAGTGGTCCCGGCCTGGGCGACGATCGGGGGTGTGCTCGCGACGCTGCTCATCGGCGGCTTGGCCGGCCTGTATCCGGCGATCCGTGCCTCCCGCCTCTCCCCCACCGAGGCCCTGGCGACCACGTGAGGCGGCCGGCAACCGGCCGCCACGGTGATGCCGGCAGGGGCACCGGGTGCCCCTGCCGGCGTCACGTCACAGGGTGATGCCCAGCACCTGGCGCAGCCGGTCGGCCATGGCCCGGTAGCCGCGGGCGTTGGGGTGGAAGGAATCCTCCGGGTCGGCGACCACGAACCCGTTCGACCACGGATCACCGCTGCACACGCGGTGGCCCTGGAACACGTCGTAGGCATCCACGAAGACGATCCGCCCGTCACCTGTCGCCCGGACGGCTGCGGCGATCATGTCACGGGCCTGGGCCGTGGCCTCGGCGATGCGGGTGAGTTCGGCGGTGTCGATGGTGGCGTTCGTACCGAAGCATCCGCTACTCGTGGGCAGTGGATCCACCCCCGGCACCGGCAGGAAGGCCGGGTAGCTCAGCACCGCCAGCACGGCGTCGGACCGCATCCGGGAGAGGATGTTCTGGTAGAGCGAGACCAGCCGGGTCTGGGTGGCCTGTAGCTCCGCCGGGGTGACCAGTGGGGCACCGCCGCAGTCCGACAGCGCGCAGTCGCGCAGCTTCGCGGCGAAGCCGAGGTCGTTGCCACCGATCGTGACCGTCACCAGCCTCGTGTACGGCTTCACGTAGTCGACCTGGGCGAACTCCTCCAGGCTCTGCCGGTTGGTCAGGTCGTTGATCCGCGCGCCGTGACACGCCTTGAGGTTCGTCCGGTCGATCGGCAGACCCCGGAAGCGGTCGCCCTGGACCTGCATCGAGTAGGTGGCGTTGGCGCGACGGCAGATCCCCGGGTTCGGCGGGCCCAGGTACGGCGGCGCCCCCGTGCCGGCGGAGTACGAGTCACCCAGCGCGGTAAAGCGGATCACCGGCGCCGCCAGTCCACTGTCGAACGTTCCAGTGCCCAAGACGATGTGCAGCAGATCCGTGCCGAGCCCCTCGCAGAGCAGGTAGCGCAGGCCCGGCAGCGGGCCGCAGGCGCCCCAGGCGGAACCGACCGGCGCCAGCAGGTAGAGCTCGAAGAGGATCTCCACCTGGCGGCCACCGTCGTAGAAGTCACCGGGGATCCGGACGCCGCCGCTGGTGGCCCCGTAGTAGTACCGGTTGAAGGCGAACGGCGAGCCCACGTACAGCAACGTGCCGTCGTAGCCGGGGGTGCGGTCGACGACACCGGCGACACCGTACGCGTAGTCGAGGTAGAAGTTGCAGCTCAGCTCGGCGAGATACTCGACGGTCGCGGAGTAGTTGTCGGCGTCGGCGTTGACCGACGTCCGGCGCGCCACCTGCTCCTGGCAGTACCAGTCCGCGTCCTGACCGGCACCGGCGGTCCGGCTGCGGACCGCGGACCCGGCGTCGGCCCGCAGCCCGTTCCCGGTCGCCTTCTCCTGCCCCGGCAGGGCCTTGGGACTGACCGGTGCGGTCCGGCTGGTGAACGGCGCCGGCCGGGTGCCCTTACGCGGCACCACCACCGGTCCGGGCAGCGTGGGTCGTGGCTCCCAGGCCTCGCTCGACCCGGTTTCCGGCCCCGCAGCCGACACCGCCGAACCGGTCGGCGCGGCCATCGCCGGTTGGACCGCGCCCAGCAACCCGACCACCATCAGCATCGGCACGCCCATCCAGGAACGTCGCCGTAGCGACCACCACGCGATGGCGGTCCGGTGCCGGGACCGGCGTTTTCCGTCCACGATCATCACCCCTCACGTCCTGCGGAATCGGGTACCGGCAGGGTGGCAAAGCGCGCCAGCGGAGCGGATCCGTGAAACTACGCAAGCGGCTACGCAGGTGGCCCGTGGTCGCCGAGAGCCTCGGTGAGCCGGCGGGCCATCGCGGTGCGGGAGTGGACCTGGAGCTTGGCGAAGACCCGGTTCAGGTGGGACTCGATGGTCCGTGGGCTGAGGTAGAGCCGCGCGGCGATCTCCTTGTTGCTCAGGCCGGTCGTCGCCAGGCCGGCGATCTCCCGCTCCCGGGCGGTGAGGACGGCATCACCGCCCGGTCGTCCGGCACGGGCCGGGCCGGCGGCACGATGTCCGGCGAGCACGGATGCGGCCCAGCCGGCGCCGCAGGCCCGGTAACCGGTCTCGGCGCGGTCGAGTGCCGCGGCGCCGGGGCCGGGCCGGCCCGCGACGAGGTACGCGGCACCGGCGAGGTGGCAGGACAACGCTGCCTCCATCGGCGTTCCGGCCGCCGCGAAGCAGGCCGCCGCGCTCTCCGCCAGCGTCGTCGCCCGTTCCGGGTCCGCCATCCGGTACGCGGTGAAGGCCCGGGCGAACCGGGCCAGTCCGATCTCGTACGGCAGACCGGCGGCCGTCGCCCGGCGTTCCGCCTGCTCACCGACCTGCCTGGCGGTGGTGTGGTCACCTCGCCCGACGGCGGCGACGGCCGCGACCAGGTCCCGCGCCACCAGCACCGGTGGATGTCTCGACGGCGGTGCCGCCGGTTCGATGAGCAGGTCGGCGCCGCCACCCCAGTCGCCCGCGACCGCCTTGGCCAGCGCCAGCTCCACCCGGTTTATCCGCCACCACGCCCGGGACCGTGGCTGCCCGACCGCCACCTCGGGCCCGGCACCGCTCAGGTCGGCGTCGAGGTGAGCCGAGGCGGGGCCGGCGGTGTCGAGGGCCGCAGCCGGGCCGGCGGTCCACAACACCGGGCGTAGCCGGACCGCCGCCGCCATCGCGGCCATCTCCGTGCTGCCCACCCGCTCGGCAGCGGCCCGCGCCTCCTCCGCGGCCCGCACCGCACGGGCGAGCCGGCCAGCGCGGGTGTGCACAAGCGACTCCATGACGAGCAGGTACGGCGAGGCACTGCTCGGCCCAAGGCCGTCCAGGATCCGTCTCGCCCGGGCGAGATGTCGGTCGGCGTCGGCGAGGTTGCCCAACTGGATCTCCACCAGCGCCAGCGGTGAGACGATCTCGACGTACGGGCGCAGGTCCGCGTCGCCGGTGGCGTCCACGGCGACGACGGCGGCAGCGAGCTGCTCGCGCGCCGACCTGGCGCAGCCGAGGTACAGGGTGGCCAGCGCCCGCAACGTCAGCGCCGCCGCCACGAGCACCGACCGGCGCTCGTCCAGCAGTTCAAGGGCCCGCTGCGCGTGGTGCACCGCCGAGGTCGGCTCCTCCCGGAACGCGTCCACGGCCGCCAGCTCCACGTGCAGCTTCGCCTCCTCGACCGGGTCGAGCCCGCCCCGCCCGAGCTGCGTGCCGAGCGTCGCGGCCGCCTCGGCGAAGTCGCCGAGCTGCCGGGCCACCGCCACACTGAACGTCTCGGCCCGCCTCTGCACCGGCCCCTCGGCGCGACGCAGCCGCTGGAGCACCTCGCGACTGCGGGCCAACTCGCCGCTGCGGCCGAGGGCCCGGGCGTACCACATCGCCACCTCGGCACGCCGCTCGTCGTGCGCACCCATGTCCGGCATGATGCGCAGCGCGGTGCCGAGCCAGCGGGCCGCCTGGGCGGGGGCCTCGTGCGCGAACGCGACACCCGCGTCGACAAGCGTGGCCACGGCGGTCTCGTCACCGTGGCGGGCGGACCGTTCCGTGTGGTGGGCCACCAACTGCCGGGACGCCCGCCGGCCGCGCAGATAGCCGGCGGTGCGGGTGTGCGCCTCGAACCGCCAGGCCGCACCGGTCAAGGCGTACGCCGAGGCCCGCATCAACGGATGCCGGTAGCGCAGCCGACCGCCGTCCGCGTCGAGCAACCCGAGCCGCCCGAGCTGGTCGACCGCAGCGGTGACCACGGGCATCGGCAGGCCGGCGACGTGCCCGACGAGGTCGATCGTGGTGTGGTCCCCGACCACCGCGGCGATGTGGGCGACCCGCTGCACCGACGGCTGCTGGGCGGTGATCTCGGCGGCGAGCCCGGCCAGCACGGACCGTCGCGATCCGGCGAGGCAGTCGGCGTCGACCGGGTCCTGCCGCCGAGCCAGGGACACCAGACCGTCCAGTTCAGTGTCGTCGAGCCGGGACAGCGCCTGGATGTACAGCGGGTTGCCGAGACTGGCCCGCAGGATCAGCTCCCGGCGGCGACGTGGCACGCCGGCCAGCAGAATGTCCAGGCTTGCCACGTCCAACGGCGGAAGGTCGATGAGGGTGGCCGCAGGGCCGAGCCGCGCGATGGCGTTGACCAGCCGCGCCGGCGGGCAGGCGCTGCGAAACGTCACGGCGAGCAGCATCGGCACCGGCGGAGGGTTGCCGATCAGATGCTCGGTCAGCTCCAGCGACGCCGAGTCGGCCCAGTGCACGTCGTCGAGCAGCAGTGCGGCACCCGGCTCCGGCGCCCGGGTGAGCATCCGCCGCACCGCCGCCGGCACCGACGGCTGCGCCGCGTCGTCCGGCCCGCTGCCGGCCGCCTCCACCATCTCGGCGTAGAGCCCGAACGGCACCCCCTGCTCGTACTGGGTGGCCCGGCCGAGGCGGACCAGCAGCCCGGCGTCGGTGGCCCGCCGGGCCAGCTCGCGGAGGATGCGGGTCTTGCCCAGGCCCGCCTCGCCGCACACCTCGACCGCCACGGATCGCCCGGCGCGCACGGTGGCCACCGCGCTGTCCAGCGACTCCAGCTCGGCTGCCCGGCCCACCAGCACCGGATCGGGCCCGAATCCCACCTCTCGGCTGGCTGTCATCTCGCCTCCCCACGGGGAGTGTCACAGCGACAGCCATCGGTGACCATCAACTATCGGCCCGATCGTTGTCGGCGGCGTCGGTGCGGTGCCGCCGTCGACTCATCGGCGTCGCCGGTGCCGGATCGTCGCCGGTTCACCCGATGTCGACCTCGATCTCGGGCGCGTTAAGCAGGGTGTTGTGCACCGTGCAGTGGCTCGCCACGGCACGCAACGCGGGCCACTTCTCCGGCGGCAGGTCGGTCGGCGGTCGTACGGTGATCCGGATGGCCGCGACCCGGGCCGGCCGGTCGGTGGCCATCTCGAACGACGCGCTCACCGCCAGGCCGGCACGACCGTGCCCGTGCCGGGTCAGGTAACGCCCGGCGTAGAACGCGACGCAGGCGGCGAGCGAGGCGGCGAAGAGCTCCGTGGGGCTGGGCGCGGTGTCCGCACCACCCGCGTCGACCGGTTGGTCGGCGAGCAACCGGTGATCGCGTACCCGGATCTCGTACGCCTCTCCGGCACGAAACCGTACGTCGATCGGGTCCAGGTCGACTCTGGTGTCCATAGGTGTCATAGCCCCTCCTCGGGTACGTCCGCTCTCATCTGATCCCCGGGAGAGGCTGCGTGGCAGGGCCGTTCGGCCTGCCGAAGCCGGGACAACTCGGTCAGGCGTTGCCCCACCGGCCACGGTGGATGACCGTGCCGGCGGCGCGGCGACGCGCGGCGACGGCGGCGCTGTCGCCACTGGTGGTCGAGGTTCGGCCGCCCGTACGATCGGGTGGTGCGGGAGCTGCTGCGAGCGTGGTGGCACGAGCCGCGCCCGGCGGGTCCGCCGCGCGGATGGCGGGACTGGCTGCTGGTCGGCATGTTCATGGCGACGGCCCTGCTGGAGGGGCTCGTACGCGCGAATCTGCCGGCGCCGACGTTCGTGCCGGTCCTGATCGGTGTCGGCCTCGCCCCGGTGTTGCTCTGGCGACGGACCAGGCCGTTGCTCATGGCCGCGGTCGCCTTCCCGGTCTGCGCCGTCGGCGAGGCCGTGGTCGGCGGCGATCTCGGCCTGCACACGCTGGCCTACCTGCTGATCCTGGTGTACTCGCTGTCGCGGTGGGGCTCGGGGCGTGCGGCGGCCCTCGGAGCGGCAATCGTCGCCGCGAAGATCGCGCTGTCGGCGGCGGCCGGTCACCTCGGTCCGGGCGACGCGCTGGCCGGGGCCGGGGTGGTCTCGGCCGCGCTCGCGCTCGGCGCCGCGCTGCGTTACCGGGCCCGTGCCCGCCAACGCGAGTTCGAGCAGGTGAAGCTGCTGGAGCGGGAGCGACTGGCCCGCGATCTGCACGACACCGTCGCCCATCACGTGTCCGCGATGGCGATCCGGGCCCAGGCCGGGCTGGCCGTGCTCGACACGCAACCGGCCGCTGCCGCCGACGCGTTGCGGATCATCGAGGCCGAGGCGACCCGGGCGCTTGTCGAGATGCGCGCGATGGTGCGGGTGTTACGCCGCGACGAGCCGGCCGACCGGACGCCAGCCCCACGCATCGCCGACCTCGAACACCTGGCCGGCCGCTCCGCTCAGGGCCCGGCAGTCGAGGTGGAGTTCTCCGGTGACCTCGACGGGTTGCCCGCGCCGGTGGCCACCGCGATCTACCGGCTGGCCCAGGAATCGGTCACCAACGCCCGCCGGCACGCCCGGCACGCGACACGCATCGTGGTGCGCGTCGCCTGCGACGATGAGGTGGTGCAGCTACGGGTCAGCGACGACGGAGAGGTTCCTGGTCCACGGGCCTTCGGGCCCACCGGCTTCGGGCTGATCGGAATGCGCGAACGGGCCCAACTGCTCGGCGGCTCGGTCGACGCCGGGCCGAACCTCGATCGAGGCTGGACGGTCACCGCGACGCTGCCGCGCGTCGCGGCGGCATGAGCCGCAGCGCGCGACGCCCGCCGGCCTGACGGTCGGGTCCTGGCCACCGGCTCGTCAGGTCAGCTCTGCCGGGGCGCGCGCGGTCAACTCGTCGCAGTGGGCGGCCGGGTCCGGGCTCTGCCACCCGCCGTCCTGCCCGGCTTCAGCCGGGCCGACACCGGCGTCGTCACGCACTCCGGCGATCAGGTCGGCGGTGGTGTGGGCCCGGATGCCGAGCGGCGCGCTGTCGGTGAATCGCCCGACGACCGCTCGGACGTGCTGCTCGGCGGGGCGCGCGAGACCGTCGTACACGGCCGCGAACAGCTCCCGCGCCGGCTGCCTGAGCCAGCCGGGCGGCAGCAGTTCCACCGGTAGCTGGGGGTCGAGGGTGGGAAAGCGGCGGAAGGTGTCCATCACCTCGGTACGCGCTCGGACCGCCGCGGCGCCGTCGACCTGCCCGGAGCTGACCAGTGGCAGCAGCGATGTCCAACGGTCCAGGAACTCCGCGTAGTGCCGGGTGATGGCGTCGATGTCCCATGCCTCGATGGGGGCACGATCGCTTATCGAACCCAGCACGTTCTGGCGGCCCCGAAACACCGTGACGGTGCCGAGGGTCAGCTGTTCGAGCTGTGCCCGCGCCCGCGTCGTCAGTTCGTACGGCGAGATCCACAGGCCGTCGTAGAGCGGCGCGTATCCGAGCCAGCGGAGTTGGCTGCGCAGCGCCCGCCGCTGGGCGTTGCGATCCTGAGGCAGCGAGAAGGCAACGATCGTCCAGCACCCGTCCCAGGGCGCCGCGACGGTGGTGGAGGTGAGGATCCAGTTGCCTCCGCTCGAGAGGTTGGCGGCGGCCGCCCGGCTGAGCCGGTACGAGCTGCGGCGTCCGTGCCGACTGCCTTCGAGCACCCCACGGCGGGCCAGCCGGCTGATCGCGGTACGGGCACCGGCGGTGGTCACCCCGGACTCGGTGAGCAGCGCGACGATGGCGGCGGAGGGCAGCGCGGCGCGGGTCCGCAGGGTGTAGTCCGCCAACAGCGTCATCGCGAAGCCCTGGGGCGAGTTGCCCACCTGTCGCCGCGGCATCCGGAGCGAGTTGCTCCCGTCGTCGGAATAGATCTCCTCGATGTGGAACGGGCTAGTCACAGGCGCTCCGGACTCGACTCGGGTACGGGGTATCGACTGTAGATGGACGCCGATGCGTCAGTCCGGCGGCCCGGCCGAGGAGCGGAGCCACAGTTGATCGAGCTGCGTCGATTGACACTTCCTGGGCCCAGGAGAACAATATCTGCTACACGACGCCACACGGAGCCGGGCAGGGCAAGCCAGAGGTGGACACGCCGTGATCACTGCGGGGAGTTGGGCGCACCCGCGAGCACAAACGTGCAGATCGATCCCAGCCTGCGAGCAGGCGTTCGAAGGAGTCGTCCGTGAAAATCAGAAGGAAATTACTGCTCGGCATGGCCGTGTCGCTGGTCGCGGCCGGCCTGGTGGCCCCCACGTTCAGTCCGGCGTACGCTGCCTCGCTGACCGAGGTGACCAGCTTCGGCGACAACCCCGGCCGGATGCGCATGCACATCTACGTACCGGACAACCGCCCGGCCAGGCCGGCGACGGTGGTGGCAATGCACGGCTGCGGCGGCTCAGGCCCCGGCTTCTACTCCGGTAGCGAGTTCGCCAGCCAGGCCGACCGGTACGGCTTCATCGTGATCTACCCGTCCGCCACCCAGCAGGCCGGCTTCGGCAACTGCTTCGACGTCTGGTCGGACGCCGCCAAGCGCCGCGGCGGCGGCAGCGACCCGGTCTCCATCATGTCGATGATCCGGTACGCGCAACAGCAGCACAACGCCGACCCCGACCGGGTCTACGCGACGGGCAGTTCGTCCGGCGGGATGATGACCAACCACATGTTGGCCCTCTACCCCGACGTGTTCAAGGCCGGTGCCGCGTTCATGGGGGTGCCGTTCAACTGCTTCGCCAACGCTGCGGACTACCCACCCGGCAGCAGCCAGTGCACCGGCGGCAACATGAACCGGACCCCACAGCAGTGGGGCGACGCGGTGCGCCAGGCATACCCGGGTTACTCCGGTCCGCGCCCCCGGGTGCAGCTGTGGCACGGCACCAACGACACGCTCGTGCCGTTCTCACTGCTGCAGGAAGCCGTCGAGCAGTGGACCAACGTGTTCGGGCTCAGCCAGACGCCCACCTCCACCGACACGCCGCAGGCCAACTGGAACCGCCGTCGATTCGCCGACACCAGCGGCACCGTCCAGGTCGAGGCGTACAGCATCCAGGGCGCCGGCCACAGCCTGCCCTCCGGCGGCATGGCCGCGGCAGCCGTGCAGTTCTTCGGCCTGACCAACCCGAACCCGACCACCCCGCCGCCGAACCCGACCACGCCACCGCCGAACCCCACCACCCCACCGCCGAACCCCACCACGCCACCGCCGAACCCGACCACCCCGCCGCCGGGCCCGGCCGCCTGCCGGGTTGCCGTCGCCGTCAACGCGTGGAACAACGGGCTCACCGAGAACATCACCATCACCAACACCGGCACCAGCGCGATCAACGGCTGGTCACTGGTGTTCACCCTGCCCGGTGGTCAGAACATCACCGGCGGCTGGAACGCCACCTACTCCCCCACCTCGGGACAGGTGACGGCGAGGAACGTCTCGTACAACGCCAGCATCCCCGCCAACGGATCGTTGACGATCGGCTTCCAGGCCACCCACACCGGTAACGCCGCAAGGCCCAGTTCGTTCACCCTCAACGGGGCGTCCTGCACGGTCGCCTGACACCGCCGGCACTCCGGGGAGGGCACGTTCGCGTACCTCCCCGGGGTGCCCGCCGGATCGGCGGGCCGTGACGCCCAACCCGACGCGGCTACGACTCGGCCTGGACCCCTTGGGCGAGCAGCCCGTCGACGAGGGCGCGGAGGCCGTCGACATAGGTGTCGCGCGGCGCCAGCACCGCCCAGCGGTCACCGAGCGCCGCGAGATGCGGCAGTTTCTCGGGGTCGATGTTGCCGAAGAACGCGCCTCGGTGGTTCCCCCCGTCGCCGCCACCCCGGCGCGCGGTGTGTGATCGGACGAGAATCTCCCCGACCGTGTAGTACCAGATGCTGCGGAAGACGTAGACGGCGTGGTCGGGGGTGCAGCCGTAGTCGATGGCGCCGGCCACGACCGCCTCGACCAACCCCAGGGGCGAGTCGCCCAGCCGGGCGATGAATCCGTCGGTGGTGAGGACCTCGGCGGCCCACGGCCAGGCCGCCAGCGCGTCGTGGATCGTGGCGGCCGCGGCGATGACGCGTTCCTGCGGCTCCTCCGGCAGACCGGGGTGGGAGACCTGCTCTCCGTACTCGTTGATCAAGAGGAACAGAAGGTCCTCTTTGTCCTGTACGTGATGGTAGAGGGTCGTCGCCCCCACGCCGATCTCGGCGGCCAGCTTGCGGATGGTCAGTCTCTCCCACCCGTTGCGATCGATGAGGCCACGCGCGGCGGCCAGGATCTGGGCGCGAGATGTCGTCGGCGGTCTGCCTGCTTTGAGTCGCGGCGCATTGACTTGGGGCACCGCCCCATCATGCCTTCTCCACCAACCGGGTTGCTTCCACGTGACGCGCTAGACAGCGGCCCACGGCCGATGTTAATTTCAGAACGCGTTCGAAAAGTCGGACGCTACCCGTCACTACGACAGAGGACCGGTTTTGCGGTGACGAACAAGGCATTAGTCAACGGACAATCAGCACTCGACCGGGGTGCCCGGCCAGGGCTCACCCTGGCCGCGGTGGCCGTCGTGCAGTTCATGGTTTCGCTGGACCTGTCAGTCGTGAACCTCGGTCTCCCGGAGATCGCCGAGAGCCTCGGCTTCAGCGAACTGGGCCTGACCTGGGTGATCCACGCCTACGCCCTGGCCTTCGGTGGGCTGCTCCTGCTCGGCGGCAAGATCGCCGACCGGTACGGCCACAAGCGGATCCTGCTCATCGGGCTTGTCGTCTTCGGCATCGCCTCCCTCGCGGGCGGTTTCGCCGACGTACCGGGTCACCTGGTGGCTGCCCGCGTCGCACAGGGTGTCGGGGCCGCCATGCTGGCGCCCGCCGCGCTGGCGTTGCTGACCGCGACCTTCCCGAGCGGCAAGGCCCGGGTGAAGGCGTTCGGCGTGTGGGCAGCGATGAATGCCGCGGGCGGCGCCCTCGGCGTTCTGATCGGCGGCGTGCTCACCGAGTACGCCGGCTGGGAGTGGGTGATGTGGGTCAGCGCTCCGATGGCCGCGCTCGCCATGGTCCTGACCTGGCGTGGCATCGCCAGGGATCTGCCGGTCGCGCCCGAAGGCCGGCCGGACGTGCTGGGCGCTCTCCTGGCCACCGGCGGCATGACGCTGCTGGTGCTCGGCATCGTCCGTACGGACCGGTACGCGTGGAGTTCGATGGTCACCCTCAGCACCCTGGCGGCGGCCATCGTGCTGCTCGTCGCGTTCGTCTACGTCGAACGGACCACCACCCGTGATCCCCTGGTCCGGGTCGGGCTGTTGGCCAACCGCTCGGTCGCGGGCGCCAACACCTACAACCTCATCTTCGGCGCCACCATGGCCTCGGCCTTCTACTTCGTCTCGCTCTATCTACAGCGGGTGCTCGGCACCAGCCCGGCGGAGACCGGGCTGAAGTTCCTGCCACTGGCGATCGGCGTGGTCGTCGGCTCCGTCATCGCCATCAAGCTCGGCTACAAGGTGCCCGCCCGCACCCTGATGATCGCCGGCGCGCTGGTCAGCGCGGTCGGATTCGCCGGGTTCGGCATGATCGACTCCGACGGCTCGTTCCTCGCTGACGTCCTCGTCCCGTCGGTGATCGCCAGTGTCGGCTTCGGGCTCTGCCTCGGGCCGATGGTCTCCACCGCCACGCACGGGGTCGCTCAGCACGAGACCGGCACGGCGTCCAGCCTGTTGAACAGCTCCCGTCAGATCGGTGCCGCGCTCGGGCTCGCCGCGCTCAGCACCGCCGCCTTCGAGTACTCCGGCAAGGAGGGCACGCCCAGCGCGCTCAGCGACGGGTACGCCTTCGCCCTGACCCTCGGCGCCGGGCTCTGGATCGTCGCCGCCGTCATCGCGCTCGTCGTGCTTCCCCGCGTCAGCCCGGCGACCCAGGCCGAGCAGGACGACCGCGAGCTGGTCGACGTGCCGGAAAAGGCGGTCTGACCGACGGCCGGTACGTCATGAGCGGCCCACTCGGTGACGGCCAGGGGCGGCACGCGACAACACACGTGTCGGGTGCCGCCCCTGGCCGGACAACACACCGTCGCCGGACTCGCGTGCCCGCACACGGTCGTCCCACCGGCCCCGGAAGTCCGGCCCGGGCCCGGTCCCGCGACCCGGCGGCCGCCCTGCAACGTGGAGGGTGCCGCAGCTGAAGGATGGGAAAATGCCCGCAAATGTACCCCGCAGCCGGCGCGTCGGTCGACCACCACGCCTGTCTCTGGAAGCGATCATCGACGCGGCGACCCGGATCCTGCAGGACGAAGGACTAGAGCGGCTGTCGATGCGCCGCCTGGCGAACGAACTGGGCAGCGCCCCGATGGCCCTCTACCACCACATCCGCGACAAGGACGAACTGCTGGTCCAGGTGATGGAGTCGCAGGCCCGGGACATCTCCCGGCCGGCCCTGCCCGCCGATCCCCGGGAACGGCTGATCGCCGCTTCGGTCCTGCTCTACGACCTCCTCGCCGAACGTCCCTGGATCGTCGAGGTGTTGACCAGCGACAACCTGATCGGCCCCTCGGCACTGTGGATCGTGGAGGAGATGCTGGACGCCGCGATCGACTACGGCCATTCCGCCGACGAGGCACACCACGTCTACCGCACGATCTGGTACTACATCGTCGGAAACCTGATCATCCGGGTGGCCAACTCCCGCCGCCGCGCTCACCCCGGCACCGCCCACCAGGACGAGGTCATCGCCCAACTGACCGCCGACACACACCCACGGTTGGCGACGATCGCCGACCGATGGGGCGAACTCAACGCCCGGGAGACCCACCAACGGGCACTGGCAGCGATGATCGACGGCCTGCTACCGGCGCGCACCGCAGTCAAACCGCAGCGCACCGGAGTGCACACCGCCCCCGTGGCCACCACGAAGAGGCCGGACCGGCAGGACACCGTCGATCCGAGCCAGTTGGAGCTGTTCATCTCGTTGTGCATCCCGCCCTACGGTTCGCCGGCGGAGTTCAGCGTCAGCTGGTACCCGGCCCTGCGAACCTGATAGCGGCCCGGGCGGCGCGGTGGCCCAGGAATGTCGGCCGTCAGCTGGCTGCCGGCGACACAGATATGTCAGTGAGACATGATCATGTCTCACTGACATACCGCGCACACCGGAATGCGCCCCCGGCCCAGCCGCCGCGCCGCGGACAGCTTGCCCGGTCGGCCTCTGGCGAGCGCCTAGAGCCGCAGCTGAGGCGAGTGCAGATCCAACCAGGTGTGCAGGTCGAGCACCCGCTCCAGGGCACCACGCATCGCCACCGGCATCCCCGTCGGGTCCTGCGCCACGGCCTGTTGGGCCCAGTTCCGATCGATCAACGCGAACACCTTCGCTTCCCGGTCGGCCACCAGTTCCTTCACCTGCTGTTGGAGGATTCCCGCGTACGCCGGGTTCTGAGTCGACGGGTACGGGCTCTTGACCCGCTCCACCACCGACCGGGGCAGTACGTGGGCGGCGGCCTGACGCAGCAGGCTCTTCTCCCGGCCGTCGGAGACCTTCATCGACCAGGGCGTGTTGTAGACGTACTCGACGAGACGGTGGTCGCAGAACGGCACCCGCACCTCGAGCCCCACCGCCATCGACAGCCGGTCCTTGCGGTCGAGAAGGGCACGCACGAACCGCGTCAGGTGCAGGTGACAGGCGATCCGCATGCGTCGCTCCGCTGCGGACTCCCCGTCCAGGTGCTCCACCTCTGCGAGCGCCGCAGCGTACTGATCCGCCGTGTAGGTGCCGACGTCGAGCCGCTCACGCAGGCCCGCCTCGATGTGATCAGTACGGCCCGGCAGGGTCAGCGGCGGGATCACGGTCATCCACGGGAACGTGCCGGCGTTCAGGGCCGCCTCGTGATGGAACCACGGGTACCCGGCGAACACCTCGTCCGCCGCCTCCCCGGACAACGCCACAGTGGAGTGCTGCCGGATCGCCTTGAACAGCAGGTACAACGACAGGTCGAGATCGCCGAAGCCGTTCGGGATGTCGCGGGCGGCCACGGCAGCGCGCCGCACCGCGGGGTCGGACAGCTCGGCCGGGTCGAGCACCACGTCCCGGTGTGCCGACCCGACGTGGGCCACCACGTCCCGCACGAACGGCGAATCCGGGGTGTCGCGCATCTCGTCGGGTACGAAGTTGTCCTCCTGGCCGACGAAGTCCACCGAGAAGCTGCGCACCTGCTCGCCCCGCAAACCGAGGCGCTGCGCGGCGATGGAGGTGATCGCGCTGGAGTCCAGGCCGCCGGAGAGCAGGACGCACTGCGGCACGTCGGAGATCAGCTGGTGGTCGATCACGTCGGTGAGCAGGTCACGTATCCGGGCCACGGTGTCGTCGAGGCTGTCGGTGTGCTCGACCGCACGCAGGCGCCAGTAGACGCGCTGCCTGATCCCGGCGCGGTCCACCGTGACCAACGCCCCGGGCAGTACCTCGTGCATGCCCTTCCACAGCGCCCACCCGGGTGCCTTCGTCTGGGCGAACAGCTCACGCAGCCCGTCGGTGTCCACCACCTTGGGCGCCAGCGGGTTCGCCAGAATCGCCTTGGGCTCGGAACCGAACAGGACCCCGTCCGGCGTCGGGTAGTAGAACAGTGGCTTGATCCCCATCCGGTCACGCACGAGGAGCAGCTTCTGGTCCCGCTCGTCCCAGACCGCGAAGGCGTACATGCCCTCCAGGTGGTCCACGACGCTCTCCGCCCACTGCAGGTACCCGTGGAGCACGACCTCGGTGTCGCTCTCGGTCCGGAAGGTGTGCCCGAGCGCCGTGAGCCGTTCGCGTAGCTCCCGGAAGTTGTAGACCTCTCCCGAGTAGACCAGAGCCACCTCACCGGCGGGCGTACCCACGCTCATCGGCTGCACGCCGCCAGGCAGATCGATGACCGCGAGGCGCCGGTGTCCCAGCGCGGCGTGCGTACGCACGAACGTCCCTCGGTCGTCCGGCCCGCGGCAGGCCATGGTCTCGGTCATCGCGTCGAGCGTTTCCCGCTGGCGCGTCAGATCGGCGTCGAACGATACCCAGCCGGCAATACCACACATATCGTCCTCATTCCACTCGTGTCGTGCGCGATGCTCGTCGGTCCGGGTCAGGGGGTGGACGGCCACGGCACCGCCGACGTGGCGGAGATCGCGCGGGCACGGGCCGTGAGAAGCTCGACCACCGCGTCACGGTGCTCGTCCAGGTAGAAGTGACCGCCAGGGAAGACGTGGAGCTCACACGCGCCGTCGGTGGCGTCGTGCCAGCCGGTGGCCTCGGCGACGGTGACCTCCGGATCCCGGTCGCCGTAGAGCACGGTGACCGGTGCCCGCAGCCGCACACCGGGCAGCGGCCGGTAGGTCTCGCTCAGGCGATAGTCGGACCGGATGACCGGAAGAAACGCCTGAATGAGCACCGGGTCGTCGAGGATGTCCAGATGGGTCGCCTCGGTGCGGCGCAACTCCTCGATCAGCTCGTCGTCGCTGCCGAGATGCACCTGACCCGGTCTGGCCAGGTGCGGCGCGGGATGCCCGGACACCACAAGCGCCGCCGGCGGGTCACCCGCCGCCGTGAGACGGCGGGCCACTTCGTACGCGACGACCGCGCCCATGCTGTGCCCGAACAGAACGGTCGGTGTCGGCGGCCCGGCCAACGGCAGGTCCACCGCGAGGGTGTCGACCAGACCACGCATGTCCGCAGGGACCGGTTCGGCAAACCGGTCCTCCCGACCTGGGTACTGCACGGCGAGGAACTCGACGTCCCAGGGCGCTGCTGTGAGCCACGGGCGGTAGTAGCTCGCGCTGCCCCCACCGTGCGGAAACAGCACCACGCGGGCACGGGCGTAGGGCCGGGGAGCGAGCCTGCGGAAGGCCCCCGCGACCAGCTCACCGGCCGACATCAGGGCAACTCATTCGCTCGCGCCGGAGACCATGGAAAGACTCCAGAAGTCGGCGTACCGGCCGCCGCGACGCAGCAACTCGTCGTGGCTGCCCTCCTCGGCGAGCTGTCCGTCATCGATGAAGACGACGCGATCGGCGCGTTGGACGGTCCGCATCCGATGCGCGACCATGACCACCGTCCGACCTGCCATCAGACGTTCGATGCCATCGTGGACGGCCGCCTCGTTCACCGGATCGAGCGCCGAGGTCACCTCGTCGAGCAGCACGATCGGTGCGTCCTTCAGCAGTGCCCGCGCGATCGAGACCCGCTGACGCTCTCCGCCGGATAGCGACGCGCCGCCCTCGCCGACATTCGCGGCCCATCCACCGGGCAGCCGCTCGACGACCTCGTCGAGCCGCGCGGCGGTCGCCGCCGCCCGCACCTCGGCGTCGCTGGCGTCGGGCCGACCGAGTCGTACGTTCTCCTCGATCGTGCCGTCGAAGAGGTAGACGTCCTGGAAGACGATGGCGATCTGTGCCATCAACACGGCCGGGTCGATCTGTCGGACGTCGACACCGCCCACCCGCACCGCCCCCGACTCCGCGTCGTAGAACCGGGCGATCAGCTGGAGCAGCGTGCTCTTGCCTGCGCCGGACGGACCGACGACGGCCAACCGCTGCCCCTGCGGCACCGACAGCGACACCTCGTCGAACACGGTGCGATCGCCGTGGCGGAACGTGACCGCGTCGAACTCCAGGTCGAACCGCTGTGGCCGGACCGGCTGGTCCGCTTCGGGCAGCGGCTCGGTACGCAGCACCTTGTCGAGCCGGTCCAGCTCGGCGCGGGCGGTACGCAGCTTGCCGCCGATGTCGGACAGGGACAGCAGCGGGTCGGCGCTTCGGGCCGCGAGCACCAGAATGGACAGCACCTCCGCGGCACCGAGGTCGCCGTCGAGCGCGAGATAGGTCCCCAGGACCAGCACGGTGGTGAAGACGGCCTGCACGATGACCGTCAGACCCACCGCGCCGGGCAGCACCGACATCGTCTGCCGGCGGGAGGCCCGCTCCACGCCCTGCAACGCGTCGTCGAGCAAGCCGAACCGCTCGCCACTGCGCCCACCGGCCCGCAGCACCGGCTGGGCCTGGAGGTACTCGATGACCCGGGCGCTGGCCTCGTTGTTGCGCGCGGCGTTGTCGGCGTCGTTGGCGGCCATCAACCGCGCGGTCCATCGCTGGGTCAGCACCACGAGCGGCGCGGCCACCAGCGCGGCCAGCCCGAGCTGCCAGTTGAACACCGTGATCACGGCAACGATCGTCAGCGGCGTCACGCAGGCGGAGATGAACGGCCCGAGCAGGTGCGCCGACACGCCCATCGCCGCGAGCAGACCGCGGCTGGCCATGACCGACACCTCCCCCACCCGGGCGGCGTTGTACCAGCCGATGGGCAACCGGGCCAGGTGTTCGCCCAGGCCGTGGTACATGCCCCGCAGCATCGTGGTCCCGACGCGCATGCCGGACAGATCGCTGACGTACCGCAGCACCGCGTAGACCGCGACGGAGACTCCGAACGCGATCAGCCACGGCCAGGCGTCCGACGGGGTGTCCCCGAATAGGGCCCGCAGCACGGGCAGCAGCAACGCGTAGAGCAGACCCTCCAGCACGGCGGTCACCGTCATCAGGGCGACCGTACGACGCATCGGCTTGGCGTACTCGTCGCCGAGCACCCGCAACAACATTCTGATCATCGGGAAAGGTCTCCTTGCAGTGCACCAGCGCGGGCTTCGCTGTCGTCGGCGACGGCCGACTGCTGGGTCCGCCAGAAGGCGGCGAACTTTCCGTCCCGGGCGAGCAGGTCGGTCGGTCTGCCCTGCTCGACGACCGCTCCGTCCTCCAGCATCACGACGAGGTCGGCGTCGGCGATGGTCTCCAGACGGTGGGCGATGACCAGAACGGTCCGGTCGCGCAGCGTCGCCAGGGTCTGTCGTACCGCCTGGTCTGTCTGCGGGTCCGCGAAGGCGGTCGCCTCGTCCAGTACCAGCACGGGCGTGTCGGCAGCCAGGGCACGCGCGATGGCGATGCGTTGCGCCTCACCACCGGAGAGCTTGACCTCCTCGCCGATCACGGTCTCGTAACCGCGGGGCAACGCGAGTACGCGGTCGTGGATGTGCGCCAGCTGGGCGGCGCGCATCACGTCCTCGGTGGTCGCGTGCGGAACCGCCAGCGCGATGTTGTCCGCGACCGACGCACGCAGCAGCCGGACGTCCTGGAGGACGAAGGAAACTCGACGGTAGAGCTCTCGACTGTCGATGTCGCGCAGGTCGACGCCACCGAGGCGCACCGAGCCGTCCGTCGGGTCGAAGAACCGGGGCAGCAGTTGCACAAGCGTGGACTTTCCGCTGCCGGACGGCCCGACCACCGCGGTGAGCGTGCCCGGTTCCAGTGTCAGGTCGATCCCGCGCAGCACCTCTGGGCCGTCGTCGTCGTAGCTGAACCGGACGTCCCGCAGCTCCACCCGATTGTCCTGTGGGGTGGCCGGACGCGCGGGCTGCGGCAGCGTCCCCACCCCGAGGACCTCCCGGATGCGGCTCACCGCACGGCCGGCTGCCTGCATGTCGTCGAAGCCGTGGCCGAGGGCCGCGACCGGAGCGGTCAGCCCCAGCCCGAGCAGCAGGAAAGGGAGCAGGTCCACCGCGGCCATGTCGCCGGCGGTGATCCGCACCGTGCCGCCGATCAGGACCACCAGCAGCACGAAGGGCGGCGACAGCGCCAACTGCATGCCGGCGGCGACGGCGGAGACGCCGCGTACCCAGCGGGTGAAGATGTCGACGAACTCGTCGGCGGCGGTGAGGAACTTGCGGTGCGCACGCTCGGAGCCGCCGAACGCCTTGACCACGGCGATGCCCTGCACGAACTCGACGACGGAGGTGGCGATGCGGCCCATCGCCGCGTCGAAGTTCTGCTGCTCGCGGGTACGCGCCGGAGTCATCAGCAACGGAACGTGCGCGATGGCCAGCACCACGGGGATCAGGGTGATAAGGGTGAGCCGCCAGTCGACGGTCAGCAGGTAGACCAGCGACACCAACGGCACGACGAAGGCGGAGACCAGTTCGCCGGGAGCGTGGGCGATGAACGGGTGCACGGCGGCGACGTCGTCACCGACCACCTTCGCCAGCTCGCCGCTGCGGCGGCGGGAGAGCCAACCGATGGGCGCCTGACCGAGGCTGCGGGCCAACGCCCGGCGCAGCGACAGCTGCACCTTGCCGTCGAGGACGTGACCGAGCCCCGACGACGCGCCGGTGAAGACCAGTCGGACGAACAGACCGATCGCGCCGAGGATCACGAAGGTCCATACCCGGTCGGTGTCAACCGGACCGGGCGACAGCAGGGCGCGCCCCAGCTCGATCACCGCGAACAGCGGTGCCAGACCGGCGACGGCGCCGATGACCTGCAGGACCACGACGACCGCGAAGCTCGGGGCATGGGCGCGCAGCAACGGCCCCGTGTTCACCGGCTGCCGTCCCGTGGGAGTGCCTCCCGATGACGGCGTGGACTGCTCTCCTGCCTCAACGGAGTGGGTCGCACTCATCGCTCTCCCGTCCCTATTTTCAAACACGTTCGAGAATTACTCTACCCCGAACCCATCCACCGAGCTACCGTGAACCGGCATGCCGCGAATGAACAGGTTGTGGCGCGCCGCGGAGATCGGTGACCACCAGCGGGTCACCCGGATCCGGGGCAGCCACCTCGGGATAGCCGAGTGCCTCGGTCAGCTCCTTCCAGGCGGTCGCGACGGCCAGGTGTCGCTGGCCGCCCCGCAACGGGTCCACGCCCGCGTCGATCCGGTCGCGCAGGTCGTCGAGGGCGGTCAGCACACCGTCCCCCCACAGCTCACGCACCACGCCCGACCAGGTGGGTGTCTCTGCCGGGCCCACGTAGTCCGCGGTGGGTCCGAGCACGTCCGACCACCGCGTGTCGGTGGCCGCCGCGCCCGTGAGGAAGACGCCCGCCGGATCCGCCGGGGTACGCAGCACCGGATTCCACAGCACCGGACCATGGGTGTTGGCCAGCATCAGGTTGCCGGCGTCGGTGCCGACGGTGACCCGGTGCAGCAGCAAACTCGTGCTGTCGTCGCCCGCCTGCAACCGGTTCTCCACCCGCAGCGTCAGCGGTACCCCGGCGACCTGCCCGTCCACGCTGGTCAGCGGCCGGCCGGTCCGGCTGCCGACAGCCGCCAACGACCACGGCCGCAGCCCGTCGAAGACCTCGGCGAGGATGTCCAGCAGGTCGAAGCAGACCTGCACCGCACACACCGCGTCGACGAAGACCGGCTTGCGCAGCCGGACCAGCGTGCGGGCAGCGGCGATGAACTGTCGGACCGGCTGCACATGCGGGTAGAAGGTGTTGACCACGTACTGGGCCCCGGCGCGGCGCGCCGCCCGCAGGCAGTCCGCCAGCTCCGCCGGGTGCACCGGATGTTCCTGAAGAACGTGGATGCCCCGGTCGAGCAGTGCCTTGGCCAGCTCGACACCCGGCCCACCGCCGACCGCGGTCGACACCACGACGCAGGCGGCGTCGATGTCGCGGGGCAGGTGGGCGACCGAGGAGTACAGCGGGACGCCGTACTCCTTCGCCAACGCCACCGACCGGGTGCTGCCCCGGGCCAGGATGCCGGCGAGTTCGAACCGCGCCGGGGCGCGGGCAATTGCCGACAGGTAGACCTGGCCGAACCGCGTTCCGCACACGACGACGCGCATCGGGCCCAACGCAGGGCCGCTCACCGGCGAGCCTCCAACGCCGCGAGCACCGTCGCCACCTGCGACGGCTGGAGACAACTGAAATGGTCACCAGGGACGTCGACGACCGTCAGTTCACCGAGACAGACCTCCGGCCAGAAGCGGGTCGCCTCGGCGCCGGCCCCCGGCAGCAGATCCCCGACCACCGTGGGCCGCAGGAGGGTGACGTCTGCGGCGTAGGGCTCGGGTTCGTGCCGCGCCACCGCCCGGAGGGTCCGCACGAAAAGGGTGTGGGCCGCCGCCACCCGCTCCGGGCCACCCCACGACGGGTCCCGGTCGGCGACAGCCTGATGCAGCTGGGCACGCCTTTCGGCGGTGGGGCGCCGCCCGAGGGCGCAGAACCGCTCGGCGACCGCGGTCAACTGCTCGTCACCGGTCAGTCGTCCGAGCGCACCCGCCGGCACCACTCCCGGCGAGTCCGCCAGCACGGTCATGATCGCCCGGTCGACGACCGCCTCGTCGACGGCCCAGCCGAGGGCCGCCGGGTCGACGCCGGCCGCCCGCGCGAAGGCGTAGTCCTGTATGAGTTCGTCGTCCACCCGGTACGGAACGCGGTGTCCGGACAGGACCGTCAGTCGCACCGTCGTCCCGGCCTCGCTCAACGCCCTGGCCAGTTCCAGGGCGATCGAGGCACCGAGGCAGTAGCCGATCAGCTCGACGTCGTCGAATCCGGCGGCCCGGATCTCACCCGCGTAGCGTACCGCCAGGTCCTCGACCAGGGTGGCGTCGTCGATCTCGCCGGTCGCGCCGCTGTCCGGCGCGACGAGGCCGAACACCGGCCCGCCCGCGCCGAGCCCGCCGGCCACCGCCCGCAGCGCCGTGAGGGTGCCCGTGCCGTCGTGCACGAGCAGCCGCACCGGCCCCTGGGCCGCGCCGCCGAGCGGGACCAGTGACGACCGTCGCGCCGTGGCGGCCGCCACCGGCTCCGGCGCCGGCTCCGACGCCAACCGCGCCGCCAGGCCCGCGACCGTCGGCTCGTCGAGCAGGGCGCGCAGCAGTACGTCGAACGGGAACCGGGCGGCCTCGGGCAGCTGTTCACGCAGTTGCCCGACGAACCGCGCCGCCAGCAACGAGTTGCCGCCCGCGTCGAAGAACCCCAGCTCCCGGCTCGGCGGCGGACCGCCGAGCACCTCACCCCACAACTGGGCGAGGTGCTGCTCGACGCCCGGACGTGGCGGTTCGGTCCGCCCGGCGGGCACGGCGGTCGGCGTGGGCGTCGACTCCAGCAGCCGCTTGCGGTCGACCTTCCCGTTCGCGGTCAACGGCAACGCCTCGACGACACGTACCCGCGCGGGAACCATGTACGCGGGCAGCCGCTCGGCCACCCACGCGACGACCTCGGCGGGCTCGACCGTGCCGGGCGGTCGCTGCGGCACCACGAACGCGACGAGCGCGCGTTCGAGCGTGTCGTCGCCGGACGCCAGGACCACGCAGGTGCTGACCGAGGGGTGCTCGCCGAGCACCGCCTCGATCTCGCCCAGCTCTATCCGGTGGCCACGGATCTTGACCTGCTGGTCGGCCCGGCCGAGGAACTCGATCTCTCCGTCGGGAAGGTACCGACCCAGGTCACCGGTGCGGTACAGCCGCTCCCCCGTCTCCGGGTGGCGGATGAAGCGCTCGGCGGTGCGCGCCGGGTCGTTGAGGTAGCCGTCCGCCAGGCCGACACCCGCGATGAACAGTTCACCGGCGACCAGATCGGGGCGGTCGCGCAGCGCGGCGTCGAGCACGTGGAAGCGTTGGTTCGCCAACGGCAGTCCGTACGGGATGCTGCGCCAGTGTGGATCGACCGTCCGGATGCGGTGGTAGTTCGACCAGATCGCCGCCTCCGTGGCCCCGCCCAGGCTGACCAGTTCGGCGTCGGGCACGTGCCGTGCGGCGTGTCCCGGCAGCGACAGCGGGATCCAGTCTCCGGACAACAGCGCCAGACGCAGGCTGGACAGGGCCGTGGGTTCCACGTCCAGGTAGTGCATCAGCATCTGCAACTGCGCGGGAACCGAGTTCCACAGCGTGACACCGTGGGCGGCCACCATCGCCGCCCAGTGTGACGGGTCGCCACGCCGCGCCGGGTCGGGCAGCACCAGCGCGGCGCCACGGGCGGGCGGGCCGAACAGGTCGTAGACGGACAGGTCGAAACTCAACGCGGCGAGCCCGAGAACCCGGTCGGAACCGGTGACGTCGAAGCGCTCGTTGATGTCGTGCACCGTGTTGGTGGCGGCCCGGTGGCTGATCATCACACCCTTGGGCGTCCCGGTCGAACCCGAGGTGTGCATGACGTAGGCCAGTCCGGTCTGCTCCGGCCCGGAGTCGGTCGGGATCTCCGACAGCGGCACCGGCGGCGCGCCGGTCACATCGACGCCGGCGACCTCGGCCGGCAGCGTACCGACCGACGCGCCCGCGACGACCGCGAACCGGGCGCCGCTGTCGACGAGGATGCGGTCCCGGCGCACAGCGGGCTGACCGATGTCCACGGGTACGTAGACGCCGCCGGCGAGGAGCACGCCGAGCACACCCACGACCTGCTCGCACGACTTGTCGATCAGGACGCCGACGAGGTCGCCGGGCCGGCATCCCGCGACGCGCAACCGTTCGGCGACCCCGGCCGCGCGGGCCAGCCAGTCACCGTAGGTCATCGACCCGGCGGCGTCGATGACCGCCACCCGGTCCGGATGCTCGCGCGCGTAGGCGACCAGCGGCTCGTGCAGCAGGCCAGCCGGCACGGGCGCGTCGGTCGCGTTCGCGGCGGTCCGGCGGGCTCGTTGCGGGCTCGGCAGCGGCTGCGGATCGACCGCAGCCCACGTGGTGTCGTCGGCGGCCAACTGGTGCAGCAGGTGCACGAACGCGGCGAACATCTCGTCCACCACGTGTTCGGGGAAGACTCCCTCCCGGACATCCCAGTTCATGTCGAGGCCACCGAACTGGTCGCCCACCTGGCAGTCGATCCACACCTGCGGGGTCTGGCTGACCCCGTACACCGGCCTCGGCTTGCGGCCGGCCACCGACGGTTCGCCGCCGCCGACCCCGATCGCGCCGGTGAACACCACCGGCAGCACCGCCGCGGCGTCGCGGCCGCGACGCCGGGCGAGCTCGCGCAGCACCTCCACGCCGCTGAACAGCCGGTGGTCGAGGTCGTCGAAGACCCGCTCGCCGAGGGCACGCGCCCGGTCGGCGAAGCTCGTACGCCCCGGGCAGTCCACGGCGAGCACGCTCAGCGAGGTGAAGTCGCCGAGCAGGTGGTCGACGTGCGGATGCAGCGGCATCCGGTTGAGTACCGGCAGCCCTACGCAGAAGCGGTCGTTGCCGCTCCAGCGACCGATCGTCTCCGTGTAGGCGGCCAGCACGGCGTTTGCGGGGGTGATGCCGTGTCCGGCGGCGCGCGCCTTCAGTGACCGCCACACCCGGTCGTCGACGGTGGCCGCCAGGCGGCGGAACCGCGCCGGTGCGGTGACCGGGTCATGGTCGTCGCGCAGCGGGAGCGCCGGGGCACCGGGCAGTTCGTCGACGCGCGCGAGCCAGTACGCGCGGTCCCGGCTGTACCGGGAGGTGTCCCGCAGCCGACGTTCGGCGAGGACGTAGTCCCGGAAGGTGGCCTCCAGCGGAGGCAGGACGCAGTCCGGCTGCCGGTAACGGCGGTCGAGTTCGGCCAGCACACGTTGCAGGCTGAGCCAGTCCAACGCCATGAAGTCCACGGAAACGTGCAGCACGCTACGGTCGGCGGCCAGGGTGAGGCGCAGCTCGTACATCGGCCGCTCGCCGGTGGGGTGCACCCGGTGCGACAGCTCGTCGCGCACCCCGACGATCGTCTGTCGTACGGCGTCGGCCGGCGCCCCGCGCAGGTCGGTCACCGTGAGGCCGGTGCGCGGTGGCGCGGGCAGCACCCGCTGGGAGCCGTCCTCCTGGATGACCGTCCGCAGGGCGTCGTGGCGGCGTACCAGGCCGTCCCACGCCTGCCGCATCCGCTCCGGGTCGATGTCCGCCGGGTACTCGAACTCCTGGTAGAGATGGCAGGAGACGCCGCCGTAGGCGAAGGCCGGGTTGCGTCCGAAGAGATAGGCCGACTGGATGTCGGTCAGCGGAAAGGGCTCGTCCCGCGCCTCCGGTTGGTCCCGCCACACCGGGTCGAGCTGCTCGGCGGCGTTGCCGGTGGTGTCGGACATGCTGGCCAGCAGCTCGGCCTTGCTCTGCCGCAGCCGGGTGAGCAGTTCGTCGGTCATGCTGCCGCGGGGAGCACGGAACCGCAGCTGCTGGCCCTCCCGCCAGACCCGGATGCCGGCGCTGGCGAACTCGTCGAGCAGGTCGCTGGCGTTCACACCGCACCCTCTTCGAAGTCCTCGGTGGTGTCCCAGCCGGCGGGGCTCGTGCCACCCGTCGCCTCGCGCAGCTCGTCGATGAGCGCGCTCAGGCCGGCGACCGTCGCGGCCCGCATGACGTCGCGCATGGGCAGCTCGACGCCCCACGCCCCCCGTACCTCGGCGACGAAGCGGGTGGCGAGCAGGCTGTCGCCGCCGAGCCGGAAGAAGTTCTCGTCGCGACCCACGGCGTCCAGACCGAGCAGCTTGGCCCAACGGTCGGCGACGAACGCCTCGGTGCCGCCCCTCGGCGGGGCGCCCACGTCGCGTGGACGGTCGACCGCCTGTTCGAGGACCACCTGGATCCGTCGCCGGTCGACCTTGCCGTTGGCGCTGAGCGGCAGCGCGGGCAGCACGGCGACGTGGGCGGGCACCATGTGCTCGGGCAGCCGCTCCTCGGCCCACCGGCGCAACCGGTCCGGGTCCACGCCGCCGGTGGTGGCGGCGGGCCGGTCCGCGGTCAGCAGGATCTCGCCGGTGGCCTCGGTGCGCAGTACCCGTACGTCACTCAGCCCCGCCGCGCTCAGGGCGCGCGTCCAACGCTCTGGGCCGTGGAGCCAGCCGGCCGGCCCGTCACCGTCGAACCGGCCGGCCCGCGCCTCGAGCGGCAGCGCGGTCACCAGGGCCAGCGGCGTCGGGTGGGCGCGTTCGAGCAGGTACAGCCGGCCGCCGGCGGCGAGCAGGAGACCCATGGTCACCGCCGCCGTCTCCGGGTCGGACATCCGGTGCAGGACGTTGTTCGCCACGACGGCGTCGAAGGTGTGTACGTGTGGTGCGGCGATGGCGTCTGTACCCTGCACCGCGACCCGGACGCGGTGCCCGCGCTCACGCAGCGACGCCTCCGCCTTGGCCAGGGTCGGCCGGGCGGCCCCGAGCAGCGTGTACTCGGCCGCGTCTCCGGGCAGTGCCGCCAGCAGCCGAGCCGTGCCGCGGCCGCTGTCGGGCTGCCACTCGGCCACCACGCGCGGCGCCGTGCCGCCACGTCCCGTCAGGTCGTGCGCGATGGCGGCGAGACACTCGGCGGTGGCGGGCATCAGGTCGTTGAGCGCCTCCGGGGCCAGTACCGGGTCGTCCAGCAACGCGGTGGCCTCGGCGGCACCGGACAGGATGGCCGAGTAGAGCGGCGCGGCCCACTCCAGGGCGGTCGTGACCGGTGCGAGACGGGTGCCGATCGTGTTGTCCCGGATCCGCTTGACCCACCGCGCGTCCGTGACCTCGGCCCACCTCGGCCCAGGCGCGTACCCGTCGGGTGTGTCGGACAGGACGTCACGGTGCGCCAGATAGTCGAGCCAGACGTCCACCACCGGCCGTTGCACGGCGCAGACCGTGGACGGTGGGTCCGCCGGCTCGATCAGCGGCGCGACGACCTCGGCCAGCAGGACCTCGACCAGCTGATGTTCGAGCAGCAGCGGGTCTTCCTCGGCCGCGCCGATGACAGGTGGCAGGAATTCGTCGCCCGGTCGCCCGCTGCCGCGCTCGACGACCGGGAGACCGGAATCCGGCGCGGGCCCGCGCTCGACCACGGCGGCGACCACCTCGCGTCGGCCTTCGGTGACCACGACGGCGACGGCCTGAGCGACCTCGGGGTGCGCCTGAAGGCAGGACTCGATCTCGCCCAGCTCCACCCGGAAGCCGTTGATCTTCACCTGGTGGTCGAGGCGGCCCAGGAACTCCAGGTTGCCGTCGGGCCAGTACCGGCCCAGGTCACCGGTGCGGTACCAGCGCTCGCCATCCACCACCGGGAAGCGGGCCGCGCTCAACTCGGTGTCGCCCCGGTAGCCAAGCGCCACCCCGGCGCCGCCGATCCACAACTCGCCGGGCACCCAGTCGGGGCAGTCCCGTCCGCGGCTGTCCACCACGCGGAACTTCTGGTTCCGCAGCGGCGTGCCGTAGGGGATCGAGCGCCAGCCGGCCGGCACCTCGACGACCTCGAAGGAGTTCGACCAGATCGCCGCCTCCGTGGCACCACCGAGCGAGATGAAGCGGCACCGTCCGTCGGTCGCGCCGGCCAGTCTGCCGGGCAGGTCGAGCCCGATCCAGTCACCGGAGAGCAGAGCGAGGCGCAGCGTGTCCGGAAGGTGGGCGTCGTCAGCGGCGGTGAGCAACATGTCCAGCAGGGCGGGGACCGTGTTCCAGATGGTCACGCCGTGCCGGCGACACAACCCCAGCCACTCGGTGGCGTCGCGCCGGCCCGACTCGGGTACCAGCACCGCGGCGCCGCCCACCGCGAGCAGCCCGAAGATGTCCCACACCGAGAGGTCGAAGTCCAGCGCGGACACCGCCAGGACCCGGTCTGCCGGGCCAAGGTCGAACCGCTCGTTGATGTCCTCGACGGTGTTGACCGCCGCGCGGTGGGTGAGCTCGACTCCCTTGGGCAGGCCGGTCGAGCCCGACGTGAAGATCACGTACGCGGGGTCTTCGGGGTCGGCGGGCACCGGAGCGTCCAGCGGGTCGGCCCGCTCGGCGGCGTCGATGGTGAGGATCTCGGCAGCCACGTCGGCCGGGCCCAGCAGCCCGCTGCCGTCGAGGACGATCCGGGCACCGCTGAGTTCGAGGATGCGGGCCCGTCGCTCGGCGGGCTGGTCCACGCCGATCGGGACGTACGCCGCGCCGGCGGCGAGCACGCCGAGCACGGCCACGATCTGCGGTACGCCCTTGGGCGCCAGGACGGCCACGTACGACCCGCGGCCCACTCCGCGCCGGGCCAACGCCCCGGCGACGCGCAGGGCACGCGCGGCGAGTTCGTCGTGCGCCAGCGCCCCCTGCTCCCCCCACAGCAGCGCGGGCCGCCCGGCCCGGTCACCCGCCTCGGCGAAGAACCGCGTGTGCAGGAGGTTCTCGGTCATCGCCCGGGTCGACGAGTTGACCGCCGCGCGCGTGCGCCGCGATGCCGCCGGCAGAGCGATCTCCGGCAGCGCGCCCGTCCAGGCACCTGCGGCCAGCGCACGGACCAGCGTCTCGTACGCCGACATCATCTCGTCCAGCATGCCCTCGGGAAAGAGCGACTCGACGGCGTCCCACACCAGGCGTACGGTGCCGTCGCTGGTGCGGTAGATCTGGTGGTCGAGCCAGATCTGCGGAGTCTGGGAGATCATCCATGTCGGTTCGCCGAACCGGGCGGCGAACTCCTCGGGGATCAGCGGCGCGGACAGGTCCACGGAGAACACCACGGGCGCCGTGCGGGGCGACTCCGGGTCAGCGCGGGTGAACTCGCGCAGCACATCGACGCCGGTGTACGCGGCGTGCCCGATGTCCTCGTGCATCTGCTTCTGGAGGGTGCGCGCGCGGTCGGCGAAACTGTCGCCGGAGAGGTCGACCTCCAGCAGCACCAGGCCGGAGAAGTCGCCCACCAGCCGGGGCATCTCGGGATGCACGTCGAGGTCACGGTCGAACAGGGGAAGACTGAGCAGGAAGTGCTCGTCCCCACTCCAGCGGCTCAGGACCGTGGCGTACGCGGTGGCCAGCACCGCCGCGGGGGTCAGTCCCGCCTCGCCGGCCCGGCGCTCCAACTCCTGCCACTGGTCCACGGTGAGGTCGAAGAACCGACGGGCGAAGCGCTGCACGGTGACCGCGTCCGGATCGACCGCGAGGGGCAGCTTCGGCCCGCCGGGCAGCGCCGGCAGCCGCCGCTGCCAGTACGGGCGGGCGCGATCCCGTTCGGTGGCCCGGTTGCCGGCCTGCTCGGCGAGGTACCGGCCGAAGGTGTAGCCGACCTCGCCGAGGGCCTCCGGGTCGTCGTAGAGGACGACCAGCTCCGACAGGATCACTCGGAAACTGGCCAGGTCCACGGCCAGCAGATCCACGTTGAAGTGCAGCCGGTCCACCCCGTCGGGTAGCCGGGTGAGCTGCACGTCGATCACCTCACCGCGGCCGACCTCCAGGATGCGGTGCGAGAGCCGGTCGCGCAGATCCAGCGCCGCGGCCGCCGCGTCGCCGGCGGGACGGTCGCGGAAGTCGTGCACGGTCAGGCCGGGCCACACCGGCTCGGGCAGGATCTGCTGGGTCGCATCGTCGGCGAACCGTGCCCGCAGCATCGGATGGCGGGCCAGCAACGCCCGGACCGCCCGTTCGAGGCGCCGCGCGTCCACTCCGGTCGACTCGAACTCGAGGTAGTTGTGGCAACCGACGCCGCCGAGCGCATGGTCACCCGAGCGGCCGAACAGGTACGCCTGCTGCACCGGGGTCAGCGGGAAGGCCCGGTCCGGGTCGTGGCGGGTGACGTCGGCGGGTCGCGGGGGCGCTGCCGACTCGGTCGCGGTCACGGTGGGACCGACCAGGCCGACCCAGGCCGACAGCCGCGGGTCCGTGGCCAGCTGGGTGAACGTGACCTCGGCACCGGCGCCGTTGAGCCGGCTGGTCAGTCGCATCAGGTGCAGCGACTGCAGGCCCAGTTCGAACAGGTTGCTGTCATCGTCCGCCGTGGTCAGTTCCATGCCGAGCAGTTCGGACACCGCAGCGCGCAGGGCGTCCCGATCCGTCCCGGTGCCGCAGTCGGTGTTTTCCGCCACCATTCTCAAGCTCCCTTGCGCGCTATCGACTCCGCTGCGGATTGTTCGGTTCGAAAGTGTCGACGGGCGGGATGTGAGATTGATGTCAGGCGAACCGGCGACATCAGCGCCGACACCTGGCCCCGACCCTAACAGCAGCCCGCAGCACCGAGCAATCTGTTGCCACCCGGCGGGTGGCCGTGAATATCGTGGTCTCCGTCATGAGAAATGCACACCGGATCGACTACCGGTCCGCGCCGATCAGCTCGGTAAGCGAGTCACCCAGCATTGTGCCGCGGACGCCGAGATCGAAAGCCAGGTCGAAGTGGTTCCGCGACGGCACGACGAGGTCGACCACCTGACCGCCGCCGGCCCGGACGGCGTCGACGAACTCCGCATGCTGCCTGCCGAACTCGTCGGTCTCGTGCTCCCCCCTCGCGACGACCAGCGGCGGCAGCGGCGCCGGCAGTCGATGGATCGGGCTGTAGGCGTGGGCCGTCTCCGGGTCCAGCCCCAACGCCTCGTTCACGTATGTCCGACGGACCGGCTCCAGGTCGTAGACGCCGCTGAGCAGGACCGCACCCGCCACCGTCCGATCGGGACGGTCTCCGTACCGTCGCCAGCCGGGCCCGTCGAGCAGCGACATGGCGGCCAGGTGCGCCCCGGCGGAGCACCCGCTCAGGTAGATCGATCCGGGGCTCGACGGCAACTGGTCGGCGTTTCGGCAGATCCAGCGGACTCCCTCGGCGACCATGTCGACGATCTCCGGAAGCCGGTACGCGGGCGCCAGGCCGTAGCCCAACGCCGCGACGGAGATTCCTCGCGGCACCAGGTCCAGCGCCATGAAGGCCGATTCGAGTCGGCTCAACTCCTGCCAGTAACCACCATGGATGAACACCAGCAGCGGACCGCCCGGTCCGGCCGCCGGGAAATAGTCGAACAATTGCTCTTGTCGCGGCCCGTAACGCACACCGGAACGCACTTCGAGTCGGTTCCGGGCCAACGCGCTGCGTTCGGCGTACTCACGCAGGAAGACATTGATGTCCGCGACGCAGGAACTCGGCGAGTACTGAATGTCCAGGGTTCGTTGGTCGTAGGTCAGATACACGTCTTTTTCGCTTCCGGGCCGAAACGGTCGCTGCTGAACCTTCACCACCTTCCCCTGCGGTCGACCGACCGCAGGGGAAGGTGTGCGTACGACGCGGTCGGAAGGTTCACTGGTTGGCGCGCATGGCGGCGAAGTACTCGTTCTGGGTGGGCAGCTCCTGGACCAGTTTCTCGGCCTTCACCCGGATGCGCTCGAACTCCGCCAGGGCCGCCCGCTCGTCGGCCAGCTCGACGGCCGGCGAGTGCCGCACGTCGATTCCGCCCGTGCCCAGCAGGATGCAGTTGTACGAGTAGGGCGGCAGACCGTGGTAGTACGGGTAGATCGACTCCGAGTCCGGCACCTTGTGCTGCCAGATCTCGATCCGCTCCGCGAGCGCGTCGGGGATCACCCGGGTCTTGGTGTCCTTCCAGTACTGGTTGTCCACCCGCTTCGCCCCCCGGTAGTGCAGGCAGAGGAACTCCCGCACGCCGTCCATGACGTGGGTGATGGACCTGTTGTACTGCTCGCGCAGCAGATCGTCGCCGAGCCCGGACGGGAAGTACTTGACCATCTGTTCGATGGCGTGGTGGATGAAGAAGATGCCGGTCGACTCCAGCGGCTCGACGAAGCCGCTGGACAGGCCGACCGCGACGCAGTTCTTCACCCACGACCGCTGGCTGCGTCCGATACGCATCCGGATGTGGTTCGCGGGCACGTCGGCCGTCTCGGGGCCGACGAACTCGCGCAGTACCCGCTCGGCCTCCTCCGGGGTCGCGTAGTCGCTGGCGTAGACGTACCCGGTGCCGATCCGGCTGATCAGCGGGATCGTCCAGATCCATCCGGCGTCCTGCGCGGTCGCGGTCGTGCACGGCCGCAGCGGCTTGCTCTCCATGTCCAGCGGCACCTGGAGAGCGACAGCGCTGTCGTTGGGCAGGGTGTCCTGGTAGGACACGAACGGTTCGCCGAGGGCCTTGTTCAGCAGCAGCGCCCGGAAGCCGGTGCAGTCGACGAACAGGTCGCCGGCGATCTCGCCGTGCTCGGCGGTACGCACGTGTGAGATGAACCCCTGATCGTCGAGCGCCACGTCGACGACGTTGTCGACGACGTGCTTGACACCCCGCTGGGTGGAGTAGCCGGTCAGGAACTTCGCCAACAGGTGCGCCTCGAAGTGGTACGCGTAGGGGATCTGCGCGCCCTGGTACTCCGCGATCGTCGACCGGGCCGACGTCTCGTCGCGGGTCTGCTCGACGAAGCCCTGGTCCACCAGGCTGCCGTCGAGATACCGGGGCGAACGCTCGGCATCACACAGCGACGCCATGACGAAGCAGTCCTTGTCGAACCGCGAGGTCGTCGGGTAGCGCAGCCACCAGTCACTGAGGGGGAACCCGTCGACCGAGGCCATCTGCTCGAACGGGTGGTAGAAGTGATGGCCCGGCTCGCGCCAGTTCTCGAACCGGACGGCCAGCTTGTACGTGGCGTTACAGGCGGGCATCCATTCGGACTCCTCCAACCGCAGGAACTCGAAGAAGTGCCGGATGTCGCTGAAGGTGGCCTCGCCGACCCCGATCGTGCCGACGGTGGCCGACTCGACCACCGTCACGTCGATCCGGTCACCGAAGGCTGCCGCCAGGTACGACGCCGTCATCCAGCCGGCCGTACCGCCACCGACGATGACGACTCGCTGTGTCCTGCCGGGGTCGCGCGTGCTCTTGGCGGCGGCACCACTGACAGTCATTGCGGTTCCTCCTTGTACCCGATAACCCGGGACTCGACGAATGTGTCTGCTTCGGCTCAGTTCTTCACGACTCCGCCGTTGAGCCCCGGCGCGAAGACCTCCGGGAACAACGTCCGCTCGGTCGACCGCCACAGGTAGGCGGCACCGGCTGATCCGGCCGTACCTCGGGCCGCGCCGAGAAACTGCTCGGCCAGCTGGGCGTGCCGCGCACGCCATGACCGCACCGCGTCGTCGAAGTCCGCCAGCGCGGCGCGGACCCGCTCGGCCGCCCTCAGGCCACCGTCGGTCCGGACGCGGTCGCGGTACTCGACGAAGGCGCGCGACAGGGACTGTTCCTCGGACCGGGCGACGAGCCGGGCCCGCTCCCCCGGGGTGAACCCGGGTGTGTTGAGAAATCGCGGATCCCGGGCCCCGCAGAGGAACTCGATCTCCCGATACTGTGCGGACTGGAAGCCGCTCGACGAGCCGAGGGTCGCTCGGATCTCGTCGAACGACTCGGGTGTCAACGTGCTCAGCACGTCGAAGTGTCCGCTGAGCACCCGCATCGCCGCCGGCAGTCGGTCGATGTGCGCGGCGGCGACGTCCGCCCGGTCGCGGGTCAGCGCGTCCCGGGCGGACTCGACGTGTCGCAGGATGACCGCGAACCACAACTCGCATGCCTGGTGGGCGGCGAAGAAGAGGGTGCGGTCCGGCTCGTCGCGTACGCAGGCGATGTCGAGCAGCTCGTCCAGTCTGAGGATCTCCCCGTACGCGCGGTCGCGCCGGGTGTCCGTCGGATTGGTCATCGGTGTGCAGGCCCTCCTCAGCAAGGTGCCGGGACGGTGGCTCAGCGGTGCTGAAGCTCCCGCCGCCCCGCGCGCAGGGCACTCTTGTCGATCTTGCCGACGGGCGTACGGGGCAGTTCCGGCACCACGACCAGTTCGTCGGGCAGCTTGTACGGCGCCAACCCACGGTCGCGGATGTGCTCCCGGATCGTGCGCAGCGACAGCGTCATCGCCGCCGCCTCCGCCTCGGCGGTGAGCACCACGAACACGCAGATTCGTTCATCGATGGCGTCGTCGGGGATGCCGACGACCGCAGCGTCCCGCACCGACGGGTACGTCAGCACATGGCCCTCCACCTCCTCGGCGGAGACCTTCTCGCCAACGTGGTGGATGATGTCCTTGAGCCGGCCCTCGATGACGATGCGCCCGTCCTCGGTGAGCTTGGCCAGGTCACCGGTCCGGTAGAAGCCGTCGGTGGTGAACGCCCGGCGGTTGTGCTCCGGCGCGGCGAAGTAGCCACGGATCGTGTACGGGCCGCGGGTGAGCAACTCACCGGTCACCCCGGCCGGAAGCTCGCGATCCTCGGGGTCGACGATCTTGACCTCGTCGTCCGGACAGATGGGCGTGCCCTCGGTGGTGTAGACCACCTCCAGCGGATCGTCGAGGCGGGTGTGGGTGATCAGCCCCTCGCCGATGCCGTAGACGTTCATGATGCGGCACCGCAGGCCCGACCTGACGCGTTCGACCGCTGCTGGGCTGAACTTCGAACTGCCGACCTGAAGGGTCATGCCGCTCATGTCCACCGGCATGGTCTGTGCCGCCTCGGTCCACAGTAGGGCGAGTGCGGGCACCAACGCGGTGTGGGTGACGCCCTCCCGAGCGATCAACGGAAAGACATGGTCCGGGCTGGGGTTGGCAGCCAGGACGGCCTTGCCGCCGACGAGCAACGCGCCCAGTACGCCGGGACAGCCGAGCGCGGCGTTGTGCGGCACCGGGTTGGCCGCCAGGTAGACGCTGTCCGCGCCGAAACCGGTGACCTCGGCGCACGCGAAGATGTTGTAGGCGTAGTCGTCGTGGGTACGGGGAATCAACTTCGGCACGCCCGTGGTCCCGCCGGAGAGCAGCAACAGGGCGACCTCGGCAGCGTCGACAGGTGGCAGTTGCCTCGGCTCGGCGCTGGCCAGTTCGGCCAGCGAGGTGAACTCGGCGCTGTCGCCGGCGATCACGACGTGCCGCACGCTCGGCACCTCGGCGCGGACCTCGCGGGCCAGCTCACGGTGGTCGAACCCCTGGAACCGGTCCGGGCCCAGGTATGCCACAGCATTCGCGGCACGAGCCAGGTGAGTGATCTCGTCGCGGCGATGGCCGGGCAGGGCCAGCACCGGTATCGCGCCGATGCTGAACACCGCCAGCAGGACCGACAGGAATTCGTTGACGTTGGGCAGGTGCAGGACCAGGCGGTCACGACTGCCGATGCCAAGGTCGAGCAGCCCCGCGGCGATCCGGTCGGCCTCGTCCGCCAGCTCCGCGTAGGTAACGCGACGGGTGACATCCACCGCGGCCACCTTGTCCGGATGGCGGCGGACGCTGTCGTCGAAGAGCTGCCGAAGGGAGAAACCCCGCCAGTAACCCGCCTGTCGATAGCGTTCGGCGACGTCAGGCGGCCAGGGCACGAACCCGTCCAGCATCTGTCTGTCCTCCTTTGGTGCGGCGCTAACAGATTCCGGTAGCAGCCCAGAGCCCGCGTCGCACCCGACAGAGCCTTGACAGATTGTCGGGATGGACGGGCCGACTCGGTGACGCTCGATGTCGTGAGCCGAACACGGAGATCCGACCGTCGGTGGGTACGGACGCTCACCGGCGTCGACGAGCCCACCACGCGGCTGGTCTGCTTCCCGCACTCCGGAGGCACGGCTGCCGTCTACCGCCCCTGGTCCCCGCTGGTGCCAGCCGGCGTGACCCTGCACGCCGTGCAGTACCCGGGCCACGCCGATCGGCTTGCCGAGGAACCCGCCGGCAGCATCGCCGAGATGGCCACGCAGGTGGCCGCGGAGCTGCTGCGGATGCCGCCCGCCCGGTGTGCGCTGATCGGACACAGCCTGGGCGCGCTGGTCGCCTACGAGACAGCGCGGGTGCTGCGGGACAACGGCAGCCCCGTGCACCACTTGTTCGTCTCCGGCGCGGCCGGGCCGCGGCTGGCGGGCGGCGGCACCATTCACCAACTCGGTGACGAGGAGCTGTGGTCGGCGATCGTAAAGCTCGGCGGGATCGAGCCGGAGCTCGCCGACCAACCCGAACTACGCGACCTGCTGCTGCCAGTGCTCCGATCGGACATCACCCTGCACGAGACCTACCGGCCCGCGCCGGACGCCGACCCACTGGACTGCCCGGTCCGCAGCTACTACAACACGGAGGACCCGCTGGTCGACGCCGACCAGGTCGCCGCGTGGGCCGCGGTCAACGAGCGCGAGTTCAGCATGCGCGCCTGGCCCGGCGGCCACTTCCGGTTGCACACCCATCCGGAGGAGCTGGTCGCCGACGTGGTGGCGACCCTGCTGGGAAGCGGTGTGCGGCGGTGACCCTCGACGGCAGGTCGGTCGTCGTCACCGGCGCCGCCACCGGTATCGGTCTGGGCATCACCGAGTGCCTCGTGAAGTCGGGCGCGCACGTGACGATCGTCGGCCGTCGCGAGCAGCCGTTGCGGGACCTGGCGGAGCGGTACCCCGCCGCCGTGACTGTGGTGGCGGCGGACGTGTGCGCGCCGGGCACCGCCGACCGGGTCGTCACCGTCGCCGCGGAGACCTACGGTGGGCTCGACGCGGTGGTCAACAACGCCGGACTGGCCCGGTTCGGCCCGATCGACGCACTCGATACGGCGTACCTCGACGAGATGTTCGCGGTGAACGTCCGCGCGCCAGCCGACCTGATCCGGTGCGCGCTGCCGCTGTTGCGGGTCAGCAGAGGCAGCGTGGTAAACGTCTCCTCGGTCGGCGGCGTCCTGTCGATGCCGGGACGTGCCTACTACGGCGCGACCAAGGCGGCCCTCAACAGCCTCACCCGGTCCCTGGCCCGCGAACTCGCACCGGACGTACGCGTCAACGCCATCCTTCCCGGGCCGGTGGACACCCCGATGTGGACCGACACGGGGCTGGACGACACCGGCATCGAACGGCTGCGGACCGACCTGGTCGCGTCGACCCCGATGGGACGTTTCGGCGACCGCGCGGAGATCGGCCAATGGGTCTGCACGCTGCTCGACCCGGCGCTGTCGGGCTGGGTGACCGGCGCGCTGATACCCGTCGACGGCGGTCGCACCGCATGAGACCCGCCCAGTCAGCACCAACCCTTCACTGAACAGAGGTGGTCAGAGCGTGAGCCCCGAGATCTCGTCCGCTGCCAGCTTCATCCCCTCCTCGTGTCTGCACACCATCTTCCGCGCCGCGCAGGAGTCCGAGCGGCGAACCGGCGCCGAGGTGGTGAAGCTGCACGTCGGGGACCCGTACTTCCATCCTGCGGGGAATGTCGCCGACGCGTTCGTCGACGCGGTGCGGCGCGGCGACACCAAGTACACCGGCCCCGATGGGCTGCCCGAGCTGCGCGAGGCGGTGGTCGAGAAATTGCGTACGGACAACTGTGTGGACACCGTGGTCGACCGGGTACTCGTCACACCGGGCTCCTGCGAGGGGCTCGCCGCCCTGTTCCAGACCCTCACCGAGCCCGGGGCCGAGATTCTCCTGCCAGAGCTGCACTGGCCGGTCCACCTGCAGCAGAGCCTGCTCGCCGGACTCCGGCCGGTGCTCTACCCGCTGGGGCCGGGTTTCCGACCCGAGGTCGAGCGGATCGCGGCCGCCGCCAGCCCCCGGACCAAGGTGTTGCTGATCAACTCGCCCGCCAACCCCACAGGTGTGGTGCTGGACCCCGGTGAGATCACCGCCCTGCTCGACCTGGCCCGCGCGCGGGGCTGGCACGTGGTCAGCGACGAAGCGTACGAGCACTTCTGCTACGAGCGCGAGCACCTCTCCGTCGCCTCGCTGGAACGCGACGTCCCGGTCGAGGAGCGCATCGTGCACAGCGTCTTCAGCTTCTCCAAGAGCTTCGCGATGACCGGCTACCGGCTGGGGTACGTCGCGTTGGCCAACGATCGTGCCGCCGACGTCATGCGGGTGGTCCAGGAGGCGAACATCATCGGCACCAACACCCCGGTGCAGCACGCCGGGGTGGCCGCGCTGGCCAGCCGGTCCGACGCCGCCGCCACCAACCGCAAGCTGGTGCAGCGTAACCGCGACGTGGCCCTGCCACCGCTGGTCAAGGCCGGACTGCTCAACGAGCTGCCGGCCGGCGGCTGGTACGCGATGCTGGACGTGGCCCGGACCGGACTGGACGCCGAGACGTTCGCCCTGCGACTGCTGGAGCGCAAGGGCGTCGCCGTGGTCGCCGGCAACGGGTTCGCCATGCGTCCCCAGCTCGACGACCAGGGCCACATCCGCGCCCACGACTACGCCCCCTGGGCACGGCACCTGGTCCGCGTGGCGTTCTGCGTCGATCCCGGGTGGCTGGAGACCGGGGTACGCAAGATCCTGGAGTTTGTCGACGAGTGCGGCGACGACGGTCACCACTCCGCCGAATGAGCCGGTGCCCTGCCGTCGGGCCAGCACCTGGCCGGCAGGTACGGCAGTCCGGAAGACTCCCTGTGCGTTCGAGCGAGGAGGTGGGCACGCCATGCCGGAGCCCGTGACAGGCACCGTCGCGCAGCCACTGGTCGACCCGGCGCAGTTCCGTTCCCTCATGGCCACGCACCCCGCCGGGGTCGCCGTCGTGACGACCACGGCGACGGACGGTGCGCCATGGGGTATGACCTGTTCGTCGGTGTGCAGTGTCGCGCTCCAGCCGCCGACCCTGCTGGTGTGTCTACGCGCCGCGAGCCCGACGCTGGCGGCACTGCTCGACGTGTCAGCCTTCGCGGTCAATCTGCTGCGCGACCACGCCGAGCCGGTCGCGCAGCTGTTCGCCTCCGGCGCCCCGGACCGGTTCGAGAAAGTCTCGTGGATCCCGGATCCGGAGTCCGGGATGCCCCACCTGATCGACGACGCCCACACGGCCGCGGACTGCCGGGTCAGCAATGCCCTGCCCGTCGGGGACCACGTCGTGGTCTTCGGGACGGTACTGCGGGTACGCACCCACGCGGTCGCCCCGGTCAGCCCGCTGCTGTACGGCATGCGGCGGTACTGGTCGCTGGCCGTCACCCCGGACCCCGAACGTGGCGGGCCCGACCTCGACGGCCGACGGTGAACGAGTCCTCTGGAGTTGAGATGAGCAGTGTCCACACCGGCGCCCCGCCCGGCGCACCCCGTCCGACCGGCCCGAGGGCCCGGATCCCCGACTGCCCGCTGGGACGCACGGTGGAGGCCGTGGGCGCCTGGTGGACGTTGGAGATCCTGCACGAGATGTTCAACGGCCACACGCGGTTCGGGACCATCCGCCACAACCTCGGGACCCCCGACGAGCTGCTGCTGGAGCGTCTTGGTGACCTGCGGACCAGGGGCCTGATCGAGCAGGTGGCCGATGCTGCGGACCTGGAGGTCCGGGAGTACCGGCTGACCCCCTTCGGTAGGACGCTTCGTCCGCTGCTGCTGGTCATCGCGGCGTGGGGCAACCATCGGCTCGTCCCCCAGGAACGCAGCGTCATCCTGGTCGACACGGAGACCGGTGTGGAGGTGGAGCCGGTCGTGGTGGACCGGCGGACGGGCCGGCGGATCGACGACGAGAACGTGGTGTTCGCCTGTGGCCCGAAGGCGAGCGAGATGGTCACGGCGCGGTACCCGAAGATCATGCTGACCGCCTGAGGTTGTCGTCGTCAGGAAGGGTGGCGGTGTCCCGCCGCGTGTGCGCCGTGGAACGGCGTGCTGACGCCGTCGTACCGCAGGCGGAGCATCATGCCCTGGTCGGCGTGCGGCAGATTGTGGCAGTGGTTCATCCAGATGCCCCGGTTGGTCGCCTGGAACACGACCTCCCACACCTCGCCGGGGCGGACGTCGAACGTGTCCATCCAGAGCGGGCTGCCCGAGGACTGCTGGCCGTCGCGGGACAGGATCAGCACCGGATGGCCGTGCAGGTGCCAGGGATGGGTCTCCAGACTCCGGTTGACCACGGTGAACCGGACGATGTCGCCCTCGGTGACCAACTGGTCGGGGATCGACGGATGGCCGAGCCCGTTGACGGTCTGCGCGAACGCGGGTCGTCCGTCGACCATGGCCAGCCCACGGTCGAGCACGAGGGTGAAATGCCGGTCCGCGGGCGCGGTTCGCAACGGCACGGGGGTCGAGGTCCCGTAGGTGAGCAGGTCCAGTTCCGGCCATCCGGCGGTGTCCTCACCGGCCGCCGCACCGTCCGACGCGCCCGGCTGGGGCCGTAGCCACACCGCGGCCACGCCGTCGACGAAGAGCGCGACGGGGGTCTCCGGCATGGCGAACACCAGGTCACGCCGCCCACCCGCAGCGACCCGCAGCGCGGTCCGGCTCGTCTCACCGGGCCCGTGCAGGTCCCGGCCGTCGACCGCGACCACCCGAAACGGGGTGCCCGCCAGCGCGAAGCGACGCGGGTCGGAGTCGGTGTTGATCAGACGCAGCCGGACCGTCGCGCCGGCCGCCGCGACATGCTCGACGCCCGCGACCGCCGCGCCGCCGCTGAAGGTGTGCACGGGGACGACCACGTCGAGATCCGCGGGGTCGGGATCCGTGCGGGGGGCAACGACGAGCACGCCGTAGAGGCCGCGCCGCACGCCGACGTGGGACGCGTAGTGGGTGTGGTACCAGTACGTCCCGACCTGGTCGGCGCGGAACCGGTAGACGAAGGCGGTGCCAGGCGCCACCGCCGGTTGGCTGAGGCCCGGCACCCCGTCCTCCCCGCACGGCACGTCGTAGCCGTGCCAGTGCAGGGTCACGCCCCCGTCGATGTCCTGGTTGACCAGGCGCACTTCGAGCAGGTCGCCCTGGGTGGCGCTGAGCTGCGGACCGGGCACCGCACCGTCGAAGGTCCAGGCATCGATGTCCTTCCCGGACGGCAGGCGCACGGCGGCCTTGCGGGCGGTCACCCCGTACGCGCGTCGAACGCCACCCGGCGCGGGAGTGTCCGGCCCACGCAGGTCGGCCACCGACACCAGCGATCCCCTGCTCGGGCCGGGACCACCGCCGAGGGTGTGCGCCGCCCCGGAGGTAAGCACCGACAGGCCCGCGCCGGTACCGGTCGCGCCGACAGCGACCACGCCGCCGGCCACGCCGAGGAAACCACGACGGGACAGGCCCATCCCGGCGTTCGAGACCGCCTCCCCCACGACCTCCGCGCCGGGTGCCGGGAGCGACCGCGCGGTCAGCAGTACGGCCGCCACCACGAGACCGACCGTGATCAGCGCCGTCGGCAGGGTCAGCGGGTACCCCACGAGGTAGGTGGTCACGAAGCTGGCCACCGCTGCGTACCCGGCGGCGAACAGCGCGACGACACCCGCCTTCTCGCCACCGGATCGCCGGGGCATTCCGGCGATCCGCGCGAGCAGCATCGGTCCGGCGGTCACCGCGGCGGCCAGGGCGGTGACCCCGAGCAGCGGCATCCCCAGCAGGACCTTCTCCTGGACGAACCACCAGCCCCGTCCGGCCAGCACCGCCACCGACACAGCCTTGGCCAGGGTGAGCAGCAGGGCCGCGCCGAGCAGCACCAGGCCGGCTCGGGCGCGGCCCCGTACCGCGGTCACACCGGCGGCGAGCCAGGCGGCGGCGCCGAGCAGCGCCCAGGCGTGATCGAAGACGGTCAGCGCCGCCGTGGTCATGACCGGGTCGCGTGGCTGAGCTCGGTGCGCGGCCAGGCGATCTGGCGAGCCTCACGCACCACCCAGATGGTGGCCCCGACGATGATCAGCCCGTTGACGGCGTGCACGCCGAAGATGAGGTGACCCGTCTCGGAGCCCTCGCCGAAGGACCTGGCGACCTCCCGGATCAGCGACTGGATGAGCACCAGCCCGGCCACCAGGGCCGTCCTGCCGATCACCCGGCCGGGCATCCGGGCGATCGCGGAGACAACCACCAGCACCACGGCGGAGAAGAGGATCAGGTAGCCGAGAAAGCGATGAGGGGAGAACGCCTCCTCGATCGGCGCGGAGTCGAATGCTCCGCTGGCGGCGAGATAGAACTGTGCGACCTCGGCGAGCAGCAACAGTGACGCCAGGCCCGCGAAGAGCTTCTTCATGGCACCGATCCTGGTGCCGGGACCACCGTCGCGCATGCCCCCAGGCGTGTCTCCGGCTACGCGAATTCGCGTAGCCGGAGACGGTCCGGATACGTCGCAGGGCGTAGTTGGCCACGCACCAGAGAGTGTGAGAGGTGCCGTAGGATCGCGTCATGACCCTGCGGGTGCTGCCGGAACGACTGCGGGCCTGGCTCGCCCGACGGCCTGCCTGGTTCGCGGACGTCCTGTTGGCACTGTTCATCACGGTGGTCCAGGTCCAGAGTGTCAGCGAGCACGGTGCCGTCCTTCCCGAGCCGATCGCCCGTCCCGCCTCGGATTTCGGGTACGCCGGATACGCCCTGGTGGTGTTGAGTGGTGTGGCCATCGTCGCCCGACGCCGGTGGCCGGTCGCCGTGTTCGCGCTCACCGGAGCGGCCAGCCTGGTCTACTTCGGTCTCGGGTTTCCCGACCGGATGGCCTGTCTCGGCCTGTTCGTCGCCCTGTACACCCTCGCCGCCTACGGTGACGGGCGTCGGTCGCTGCTGATCGCGGGCACCGGCACCGCGGTGCTGGCCGTCGGATGGTTGGTCGCCGGTGCGGATGTCCAGCCGAGTGAAGCCCTGGGCTGGGTGCTCTTCCGGATCGGAGCGTCGGTCATCAGCATCACGCTCGGCGAGTCCGTCCGGTCCCGCAGGGTCATCGCCGCCGACGCGCAGCGACGGGCCGAGCTGGTTGAGCGATCTCGCGAGGAGGAGACCCGGGCCCGGGTCGACGCCGAACGGTTGCGGATCGCCCGCGAGGTCCACGACACCGTCGCGCACGCCATCGCCATCATCAACGTGCAGGCCAGCGTCACGGCGCACGTGCTCGACAAGCGGCCGGCTCAGGCCCGTGACGCGTTGCGGGCCATCGAGCAGACGAGTTCCCGGGCACTGCACGAGATGCGCGCCGTGCTCGGCGTCCTACGCGAGGACGACGGGCGCGAACCGCACCCGGGTCTCGACCAGGTCGACGCGCTCGCCGGCAAGGCCCGCGAGGCCGGCTTGGAGGTCACCATCGAACAGAGCCCGGCCGTGGCACCGCTGCCGAGCGCGGTGGACAGCGCGGCCTACCGCATCGTCCAGGAATCGATCACCAATGTGATCCGCCATGTCGGGCCGACCCGGGTGACAGTGACGATCGAGGCGACCTCCGACGCGCTACGCATCCGGGTGCTCGACGAGGGTGCCCGCGACCCGGTTCTGGTCGCGGTGGGTGCGGGCGGTCCACCGTCGGGCGGGCGTGGAATCGTGGGCATGCGGGAGCGCTGCCAACTGCTCGGTGGGGAACTGCACGCCACCGCACGTACCGGTGGCGGCTTCGAGGTCGTCGCCCGCCTGCCGCTCGCGCCGGTTGCGTCCCTCCCGTGACCAGCGTGTCCATCAAGGTGCTGCTCGCCGACGACGAGCGGCTGGTCCGCTCCGGTTTCCGGCTGCTACTCGACCTGGAGGACGACATCACAGTGGTGGGTGAGGCCACCAACGGCGCCGAGGCCGTCGAACTGGCTCGCGCCACCCGACCCGACGTCGTCCTGATGGACATCCGCATGCCGCGACTCGACGGCATCCGCGCCGCCGCGCAGATCGTCGAGATGCCCGGCATGGAGCAGGTCCGCATCCTCATCCTGACGACCTACGACACCGACGAGAATGTGTTCGAGGCCCTTCAGGCGGGGGCGAGTGGTTTCCTGCTCAAGGATGCCGGTCCTGCCGAGCTGCTGCACGCCATCCGGGTCATCGCCGCCGGCGACGCGCTGCTCGCCCCACGGGTCACCCGCAGGCTCATCAGCCAGTTCACCGCGCAACGCAAGGCAGCGCAGGCGGGCGAGGACCGGCTTGCCGTGCTCACCGAACGCGAGCGTGAGGTGCTCACACTTGTCGCGCAGGGGCTGAGCAACGACGAGATCGGGGCCGCCCTGTTCCTCAGCCCGGCCACCGCGCGCACCCACGTCGGCCGCATCATGGGCAAGCTGGGTGCCCGGGACCGAGCGCAACTGGTGGCGATCGCGTACCAGACCGGTCTGGGCCAGTACACCGAGCAGCACTGATCCGGTCCCGTACCGAGCCGGAAAGGAACAGGCAAGAGTCCACACGGGAGCGTCATGTGCCTGCCACCATCGGGCCATGAGCGAGCCCGCCCTCGGCTTCCGGTCCCTGGACCTGGTCGACCCAGCCACCTTCGTCGACAACGACGTGCACGGGTTCTGGCGGGACGTACGGGCGGAGAATCCGGTCTACTGGCATCCGGCCACCGACAACAATCCGGGGTTCTGGGTGGTCTCCCGGTATGCCGACGTCCAAGCGCTCTACCACGACGCGGCGCTCAGTTCCGAACGCGGCAACGTCCTGGACGTCGTGCTGCGGGGCAACGACTCCGCAGGCGGAAGCATGCTCGCGGTCACCGACGGACCGTCACACCGGAAACTACGCAACCTGATGTTCAGCGCCTTCACGCCGCGGGCGCTCGCCGAGGTGGTGACAAACGTTCAGCTCCGCTCCACCGAACTCGTGTCGGCGGTCGTCGGCGCGGGCTGTTTCGACTTCGCCGCCGAGGTGGCCGAGCAGATCCCGATGAACACCATCTGCGATCTGCTGTCGGTGCCGAGCGCCGATCGCAGGGACCTGCTCCGGTGGAACAAGATGGCGCTGTCGTCGGACCGGGCCGACAGCAGTGACCTGGACGCGCTCAGCGCTCGCAACGAGATCCTGCTCTACTTCGTCGAGTTGGCCGAGGAGCGGCGGCGCAAGCCGGGCGACGACGTGATCAGCATGCTGGCGAGCGCCGAGGTGGACGGGGTGGCGCTGACCGTCGAGGAGATCGCGGTCAACTGCTACAGCCTGATCCTCGGCGGCGACGAGACGTCCCGGATCTCGGCAATCTGTGCCGTACTTGCCCTGATCGAGAACCCGGACCAGTGGGACGCCCTGCGGACCGGCGCGGTCGACGTCGACTCGGCCGTGGAGGAAGTGCTGCGCTGGGCGACCCCGGGGATGCACGTGGCGCGTACCGCGCGTACCGGTTTCGCGATTCACGGGCACCGGGTCGAGGCCGGCGACATCGTCACGCTGTGGAACATCTCGGCGAACAACGACGAATCGGTCTTCCACCAGCCGCGACGGTTCACCCTGTCCAGGTCGCCAAACAAACACCTTTCGTTCGGCCACGGCCCGCACTACTGCCTCGGCGCCTTCCTCGGCCGCGCGGAGCTGCGGGCACTGCTGACCGCCCTGACCACCCAGGTGACCCGGATGGAGCTGTGCGGCAAGCCCCGCCCCATCTACTCGAACTTCGTATCCGGCTACGACACCCTGCCCGTCCGTTTCGAGATGTCGAGGTGACCGTGAAGAAAGCCGTCTGTGTCATCGGCGCGGGCCCGTCGGGTCTGATCGCGATGAAGGAACTGCTCGACGAGGGCCACACCGTGACCTGCTTCGATCACAACGCCGAACTCGGCGGTGTGTTCCGCGCCGGTGCGGGCACCGACGAGCCGGGTGCCTACGACTCGACGCTGCTGACCATCTCCAACTACATGATGGCGTTCTCCTGCTTCCCGCCGCCGGAGAAGCAGGAGCGACGGTTCTGGACGGCGGTCGAATACCGGCAGTACCTCCACGACTTCGCCGACGCCTTCGGCCTGCGTCCCCTCATCCGCCCCCGCACCGATGTGCTGAGCGTCGCGAGGAGCGACAGCGGCGAGGGCTACGTGGTCGAGACCGCGCCCGTGGACGATCCCACCGCCCGGGTCAGTCACCAGTTCGACGCGGTGGTCGTGTCCAGCGGCACCCACCGGGTTCCCAACAAGGTCAACCTGCCGGGGCAGGAGGACTTCGCGGGCGTGGTCACCCACTCGGCCTTCTACCGCAATGCCGAACCGTTCCGCGGAAAGCGGGTCCTCTGCGTGGGCATCGGCGAGACCGCAGCCGACGTCGTCAACGAGATCGCCCAGGTGGCGGCGAGCTGCACGCTGTCGATCCGCCGTTGGCAGTCCGTCGTCGCACGGTTTCCGGGTGACCGGCCACATCCGAACGACGCCTACACCTCGGAGATGCTGAACGCGCTACCGCTGTCGGCTGCCACCGCTGTCCACCGCATCGGCACGCTGATGGGCAAGCGGTTCGGCAAGACCGCCGCAAGCCGGGCGATAGCGGCGTGGAACTCGAACAACAAGAGCTTCTTCAACCACTTCCTGACCAAGAACGATGCGTTCATCCATCGGATCGTCGATGGCACCCTGACGGTCAACGCCTCCGGCATCGAGCGGCTCGGTGCGGATTACGTCCTGTTCAAGGACGGCCGGCGGGAGACTATCGACACGATCATGCTGAACACCGGGTACACCGAGGACTTCACCCTCCTCAAGGACGTGCACATCACCGACGTACGCCAGATGTACAAGCACATGATCCACCCGGAGCTCGGTACGGGCGTGGTCTTCATCGGATGGGCGCGGCCCGCCGCGGGCGGGGTCCCGGCCTGCTCGGAGATGCAGGCCCGCTACTTCGCGCTGCTGTGCAGCGGCAAACGGACGCTGCCGCCGCCGGAGCAGCTAAACCAGCTGATCAAGCAGCAGGCGACGTACGAGGACGAGTTCTTCACCGGCAATCCCGAACTGCGCACGCTGGTGCACTACAACCGGTACATGATTGATTTTGCCAAAGTGATCGGGTGTTCGCCGTGGCGTCCCGAGGTCTTCCGCAACCCGCGGCTGGCATACCACCTGTGGTGCGGTTCGCAGGTGCCGCTCGTCTTCCGCCTGCACGGGCCGCACAGCGACCGCGCGACGGCACAGCGTCGGATTCTGGAGCTGCCGGTCGCCTTCAACCCCGCGGAGATCATTCTGGCCACCGCGCTCACCGGTGTCACCCGCGCGCTGGGCGCGGTGGGCCTGGCCAAACGCGACGGCGTCTACTGACCTGCCGCGCAGCTCGGGTGCTGCCCGCGACCAACCGACGGGCAGCACCCGACACCTGCCTACCTGGACTGCGCCATCAGCTCGGCCAGATCGGCCAGGCTCTCGGCCTCGAAAACCGAACGCATCGGTACGGTCACGCCCAGCTCTTTGCGCATCCGGCTGGCCAGCTTGGCGGCGAGCACCGAGTGCCCACCCAGCTCGAAGAAGTTGTCCTGCGGCGTCACCTCGGTGATCTCCAGCGTCTCGGCCACCAGGCCGCACAGCCGGTCCTCAAGTGACGGCGCGGAACCCGAGCCGTCGACTGCGGGCTCACCGTCGGGCGTACCGGCCGCCGGTGACGGGGCAGGGCGCTGCTCGGCCGGGGCCGTCGCCGCCCGCTCGGCCAGCGCCTTGCGGTCGATCTTGCCGTTCGGCAGCGTGGGCATCCGGTCGAGCACGACGACGGCGGACGGAACCATGTGCTCGGGCAGTGCGGCCCGGGCGTGCTCGCGTACCTGCGTCGCCACCATCGGCTGCTGTCCCGAGGCCGTCACGTAGGCGACGATGTGCTGCGACGAGGCGTCGGCGCCGCCGAGTACCGCCACGGCCAACTCCACCGCCGGGTGGCTTTCCAGCCGCGTCTCGACCTCGCCCAGTTCGACCCGGAAGCCGCGCACCTTCACCTGGTCGTCGACCCGGCCGGTGAAGTAGAGCTGCCCGTCGGCGGCGCGTCTGCCCCGGTCGCCGGACCGGTACATCCGGCTGCCCGGCGGGCCGTACGGGTTGGCGACGAAGCGTGCCGCGGTCAGGCCCGGACGGTGCAGATAGCCCCGGGCCATGCCACTGCCGGCCAGGTAGAGCTCTCCCTCGTCGCCGTCGCGCAGATCGCGTAGGTGCTCGTCGAGCACGTACACCGCGCTACCGTCCCAGGGCGAGCCGATGCTCACCGTCTCCTGCACGCCCTCGACCGGGCCACCGATCGACGTGCCCACTGTCACCTCGGTAGGACCGTAGCCGTTGAACAGGCGCCGGCCCTGCGACCACTGCGTCGCCAGGGCTCTGGTGCAGACATCTCCGGTCGAGGTGAGCGTGCCGCCGGACAGCAGGCCCGCGCTGTCGGTGATGCTCAGCGCCACCGGGGGCAGCGTGGCGTGGTCCACCTCGTACTTCACCATCGTGTCGCGCAGCGCCTCGCCGGGCATCAGATCGTCCTGCTCGGCCATCACCAGCGTCGCGCCGTGCATGAGGGCCATGGTGAAGTCCCAGAACCAGGCGTCGAAGCTGAATGAGGCCCACTGCAGCACCCGCTCGCCGGACCGGATGCCGTACACCCGGGTCTGGGTGGAGACCAGGTCCGCCACCCCGGCGTGGGTGAGCGCGACTCCCTTGGGTACGCCGGTGGAGCCGGAGGTGTAGATGACGTACATCAGGTTGTCGGCGGTCAACGGCGCCCGCCGCTCCGCCGCGGTGACGTTGTCCCCCCGTTCGCCCGCGCACTCCGCCACGACGGCGGGATCGTCGAGCACCATCTCCGGCACACCCAGATCCAGCGTCGCGACGCCGCTGGTCCGGATCGACAGCATGGCCCGTGCGTCGGTGACCATGTGGGTCAGCCGCTCGCCCGGGTAGGTCGGATCGAGCGGCAGGTACGCGCCGCCGGCCTTCAGCACGGCGAGAACCGCCGTGATCAGGGTGTCCGAGCGCGGCACCGCGACCGCGACCAACGAATCCGGACCGACACCGGCCGCGATGAGCCGACGGGCCAGGCGATTCGCTCGTGTGTTCAGTTCCGCGTACCCGACGGTGGTGTCGCCGAAGATGACCGACGGAGCGTCACCGGCCTTCAGCACGCTCGCCTCAAAGAACTCCGAAACAGTGTCCACTCCGCCTCCGACGCAGCTTTCCTGCCGATGTGGTTCCGAACATAACGGTGGTGGCACGGCCCTTCGCCGTACGCTTTCTCGGATCTGTCAATCTCCTTGCGGGTGGACGGACCGCGAGGTCCAATTCACCACGTACGCACCGACTCACCTCGACCGGTCCTTCTTCGACACCGCAGTGACGGCCCGCCGCGTGTCCACCCGAGGTGTGGACGCCCGTGATCCGGGCTCGACGAAGAAACCACGTCCCCAGACCGTACGGATCGCGAGACCGACGATCTCCAAACGCCGGCGTAGCCGCATGACGTGCAGGTCCAGCGCGTTGCTCGACGAGCTGGCCCCGGAGCTTTCCAGGATCTCCCGCAGCTCGGTCCGGTAGACCAGCTGGCCGTACCTGGTCAGCAGCGGCGCCAGCATCTCGCACTGCATCAGAGAGAGCGTGACGGATGTGTTGTTGAAGTACAGCATTCCGGCCGGGTCCAACACCGGCTTCTCGTTGAGCACTGCCCGGGCCGCCAACTGACGGACCCGGACCTGGAGGTCTTCCCGTCCGATGGGCGGGCGTACCCAGTCCTCGTAAAGGCTGAGTTGGTCCGGCGGTGCCGCGCCGTGTTCCACGATCAGCAGACAGAGGTGCTGCTGCTCGTGGCACTCCGCGCGGATGTCACTTTCCGCAGGCCAACGAACGAACTTAACCCGGTTCTTGACATCGACCATCGCCTGCATCCCCCATAGCCACCATGTCTCGATGGGAATTAAGAAATGCCACCCTTGAGACTCCTCACAGGTCTGTCTTCTTTGCGTCCCAGCGCTGAACCGGCGCGCCGGTCACCAGCGGGTGGTCTCGTCGGTCCGGCCCGGAGGGCGATGCCGGCGACCCGAGCTTCCCCTCGCGCCTGAGCGACCAACGCACCAGCGGCCCGGTCACCGCCGTGGTGAGCACGGCGACGAGCACGAGGACGCTGTATCCCAACTGGTTGAGGAAGCCGGCCTGGTAGCCGATGCTCAGCACGACCAGCTCGGTGACCCCTCGGCAGTTCATCAGGATGCCGAACCGCAGCGCCTCGCCGTTCGGCATACCGGCCAACCGAGCCACCCCGCCCGCCCCGACGATCTTGGTCACGACGGCCGCCACGAACACCCCGGCGAATACCAGCCAGGTGATCGGCGCAGTGCCGATCAGCCCGACCGAGGTCGTCAGGCCGACACCGGCGAAGAACAGCGGTAACAGGATGAGCAGGGTGAAGCCCTCCAACTGCTGACAGATCCGTTCGACGACCAGCGAATCGCGCGGTACAGCGACGCCGAACAGGAAGGCGCCGACCACCGGATGAAGCTGGATGGACTCAGTGAGCACCGAGTAGCCGATCGCTCCGGCCACCAGCACCACCGTCAGCGACTGACCAGAGCCCAGCCGTCGGACCAGCGCCAGCAGCAGCGGGCGGACGCACAGGACGGTCACCAGAACCAGCGCGGCCCCGAGCAACAGGACGCGCAGCCCCCCGCCGCCCGCGCTCTGCCCGGCCAGCAGGAAGGCCAGCACCAGCCAGAGCAGGCCGTCACCGATGGCCGCTGCCGAGATGGACAGCACACCGACGCTGGTGTGCCGCAGTTTCAGGTCGTCGAGGATGCGTGCCAGCACGGGCAACGCGGTCACCGCCATGGCCAGTCCGACGAACATCATCGTGCCCGCCGGCGAGCCCTGCGAGCCGACGAACAGCCCGCCGGCAGCGGCGACGATGCCCATGCCGGCCAGCCACGGCAGACCCATGCCGGCGACCACCACCGCCCCGACCACGCCCTTGCGCTCGATCCGGTCGGTACGCAGTTCACAGCCGAGCAGGAAGACGAAGATGACCAGGCCCAGTTGCGCGACCTTGTCCAGCCCTTCCGTCACCGCCGGGGGGAACAGGAACCCGGTAGCCGCCGGCCAGACCACACCGAGCAGGGACGGGCCGAGCACCAGACCGCCCACCATCTCGCCGACCACGGAGGGCTGACCGAACCGGCGGGCCAGCCCGGCGCACACCTGGCAGGTCACCAGGACCACCGCGACCGCGAGCAGGAATCGGGTGAGCGAGCCCCCGTCGTGCGGGCCTGCCGTGTCCCACAGCGGCACCGTGCTCACCAGCACGACGAGGCCGACGGTCACGCCGAGCAGGGTCCGGGCCCGGGCGGACAGGTTCATCACGCCCGCGAGCCGGTCGACGGGGCCGAGTCCGCTCTACCGCCGGCAGCGCCGTACTCGGGCACGGCGTCCCGCAGGCTCTTCGGCCGCATGTCGGTCCAGGACCGATCGATGTGGTCCACGACCTCCCGTCGGGGCGCCGGACCGTACACCACCTGCCAACCGGCGGGGACGGTGATGCCGGTCGGCCACAGCGAGTACTGCTCCTCGTCGTTGCACAGGGCCAGGAATTCTTGACTGTCGTCGTCGAACGGATTGGACACGCGGACAACCCCTCAGGATCTCGAATGGTTTCCGGATGGCGACGGGTAAGGGTTGTGGCAGGCGCCGGTCCTCGTGGCTGGTGTGGTGGTGGCCGGCGAGGTGGGTGAGTGTCCGGTTGTCAGGCCGGTGCGGGTGCCGCCTTCTCGATGAACAGTTGTCGCGCTTTCGCTCGTTGCAGCTTCCCGCTTGTGGTCTTGGGGAGGCTGCGTCTCGGTACGAGGTGAACCTGGGCCACGGGCACACCGCTGCGTGCGCTGACCGCGGACCGCACCGCCTGGCGTAGTTCTTCCTGCTGATCTGCGGGCACGTACGACTCGACGATGAGGTGCAACTCCTCCGAGTCGCCGCCCTCGGGGCGATGGCCGACGGCGACGACCGTGCCGAGGCGGACGCCCGGGACCGCCTCGGCCGCCTGCTCGAAATCCGACGGGAAGTAGTTGGCGCCGCGGATGATGATCAGATCTTTGGAACGTCCGGTGATGCGGATCTCGCCGTCTCGCAGGTAGCCGACGTCGCCGGTCTTCCACCAGTCCGGCTCGGCGATGGCCGCAGCGGTCTCCGCCGGCAGGTCGAAATATCCGACCGTGCGCGACGGGCTGCGGAACTGGATGTCGCCGATCTGGTTGTCGCCCAACGGCTCGCCGTCACCGTCGACGACGCGGATCTCGGTACCCACGACGGGCGCACCGCAGGCGACGACCTGCATCCCGCTCGCCTCCCCCGGGTCGACGTCGATCACCTGACCGTGGGTGACGGCGGCCGTGCGGTCGATGGTGTCGACCCGGACCGGCGCGTTGTGCGGCGACATGCTGATGGTCAGGGTCGCCTCTGCCATGCCGTAGCAGGGCATGAAGACGTCCTGCCGCAGACCCCACGGGCGGAAGCGATCGACGAAACGCTGGATGGTGCCGGGGTGGATGGGTTCCGCTCCGCAGAATGCCATCCGCCAGGACGACAGGTCGACACCCTCGAGATCGCTGTCGCGGACCCGGTCGGCGGTGTAGCCGTAGGCGAAGTTGGGCGCCGCCGCGAGGGTGCCCCGCATCGCCGTGATGTTGCGTAGCCACTCGACCGGTGAGCGCAGGAACTGCGTCGGCGGCATGAGGACGCTGCTGCCCCCGGTGTAGACGGGAACCATGATCCCTGAGATCAGGCCCATGTCGTGGTAGAGCGGAAGCCAGCTCACCGACGTGTCCTCGGCCGACCACCCCGTCGCCGCAGCGCTCTGGGCCAGGTTCGCGGCCAGGTTCGCATGCGAGATCATGACGCCCTTGGGCCGGCCGGTCGATCCGGACGTGCACTGGATGAACGCCAGGTCGTTCTCGGACGGCAGACGGAACCGCTGCAACGAAGCCTCGGCGGACGCGGCACGCTCCTGCAGCACGTCCGCGTCGATGAACACCGTGTCCGTCACGGCCTCCGACGCCTGAACCACCGCGGCCCTGGCCAGGACGGCCGCCGGCCGCAGGTAGGCCACCAGGTCCTTCACCTGGCCGTCGAATCCCGCCGCCCGCCCGAAGCTCGTCGGCACCGCGATCGCCGTCGGGGCAGCGCCGAGCAGCTGACACCCGAGGAACGCCGTCACGAACGTCCAACTCGTCGGCAGGCAGAACAGCACCCGGTCGCCACGCCGCACGCCGTACTCGGCGAGGACCGCGGCACAACGCAGCGCGTCGTCGAACACCGTGTCGTAGCGGCGCGACTCCACCCGCCCCGGCTCGGGTACCACAGCCATTTCCGCCCCGTCCGAGCCGCGCTCCGCCTGGGCCGCCAGGGCATGCATCACCGTCGGATAACTCGGCACAACTTCACTCATCGACCCCGCTCCTCACAACCTGGGACGGCCTCACTGACAGCCCTCAACCACATCCAGCACATCGCGCTCCCCCGCGCGCCGCGTCGTCCCGGCGGACCGCCGCGTTCGCCGGCACCGAAACGCCTCACCGCCGCACCGCCAGGGCAAACGCGAGGCCGTCCGCATAGCGGGCCCACACCGGTACCGACAGGCCACCAAAGGAGGCAATCAGCCCATCACCCGCCCGGTGCAGCTTGATTCGCCAGAACAGCACGCCGTCACCGACCGCCATCCCGTCCAGCGCCTTGAACGCCGCCTCCTTGGCGGAGAACAACTCGACCGGGCGGTACCGGCCGTCGGGCGCGAGCAAGGTACGCCGCTCCCCCTCGTACAGGACAAAATCGACCATGCGCTCGGTGACGGCCGCGTCCTCGATGTCGACGCCTACCCCGGCGGCGCCGGGGACCACCACCGCGACCGCCACCCGCTCGGTGTGCGCGATGGACCCGGGGTAGCCGCGCGGAAAAGCCGGCCTGCCGCCGGCGACGCGCGGCACGCTCCGGACGACCGAGCCCGCCGCGGCCAGCGCCGCCGCGGCGGCCTGACGGCCGGCCACGAACTGTTCGTCGGGCCCGTTCGGCGGCGCTACCGGAGACCATTCGAGGTACGTGCCCGGTGTGACGAGGGCTCCGAGTCCAGCGGTCACCGAGTCACCTCAGACGCGCAGCGCCACGACGTGCTCGGCCAGCGAGCTGATCGAGCGCAGCACCTCCGGTTGGATGTCGTCGTCCCACTCGAAGCCGAACGCATCCTCCATCGCCACGAGCAGGCTGACCAGCGCGGCGGAGGACAGCCCCTGTTGGCGCAGCGACACCGTGTCCGACACGGTCCGGACGAAGCTGTCCGGGCCGTGCATCTCGACCAGCAGCTCGCGAATGCGCTGCCGGGTCTCTGTCACCTGGTCAGCCATTGTTGTCGACCTCGTCGACAAACCTCGCCACCGAGGCCGGCTGCTCAATCCTCGTCGGATTCTTTTCGAGTTGAAAACTGCTGAGTGTCACGTTCGGCGGACACCCAGGAAGGTCACCAGCAGACACCACATCCCCCTTGTTCATCCCCTGCGCGCCCAAGGCGCATTCGGATGACTGCGTCACGTCCCGCCAGCGCACTTGATGGGCGCACCTCAGTCAGGTGAGCGTCCACCGGGCGTCGCCTCCATGGCGGCGCCTGATGGCGCGACAACCGCACTGATCTCGTGGCATCGCGCGGATTGCGCCCATTCCCCAAACCGGCGGAGCACTACCGTACGCTATCATCTGATCGACGTACTGCAATCCATTAATTCTGCATACCCTGTTGTGCGCTTCCCACGTGACAGGCAGCGAATAATGGGTCGAACCACACCTGTGAACCGCCGGGAGGAAGTTTCCATTTCCCGACGGTCCACAGATGTTGACAAAATCCGGACGCGACCTAACGCGCGTCGCGCCACATGAAAGAGGTATTGATGCCGAGAATCGCCTCCTGGGAGACCACCCGGAAGCCGAACCTCTCGTAGAGCACGACGTTGCGGTCGACATCCGCCTGGAGGAACGCCGGCACCTGCTGCCGGTCCACGTCCGCGAGAAAGGCCGTGAGCAGTGCCGAGCCGATCCCGTACCCCTGCTGGTTTGGGTGGACCGCGATCGGTCCGATGTGCCAGTGGGGTTTGTGGGGTTCGTGCTTGGCCCGTCCACCCACCACCTTCAAGGCACGCGGCAGCCCGAAGCCCATCGTGCGGACCTGCGAGGGCACCGATTTGATCTTTTCGCGGACCGTCATCTGGCAGTGCGGCCACTCCGCGGCCTTGAGCACCCCGGCGAGCTCGCCCTCCCGCTCGGCGACGAGCACGTGGCTGGCCGTATTGCCGAGCTTGAGGGTACGGGCAGCGTGTTCCATGATCCGGGCGGCCTTGTCGCGGTTGCCGCCGGCGATCGCCAGGTTGCTCGGATTCAGGGCGAACGCGAGGCCGACGATCCGGCTCGCCTCGTCCATCTCGGCGGGCGTGATCCGCCGTACGGTCACCACGCTCATATGCCAACCTCCGGGTGGGTCGTCAGTCCGGTGGAATCCCGCACCATCCACGGCGTCGTCGATACGTCCGCCGCAGTGATCCGGGTGGGATGGAAGCCGTGCCGACCGGCCAGTTCGAGAGCGGACAGCACACCGTCGACGGAGAGTCCGCCGTAGGACGGACTCGCGGCGGCCGGTTCGAGGCCGAGCAGGATGGTCTCGGCCAGGCACGAGTAGACGATGCCCGGCGGCAACGTGATGCCCGGGAAGTGGGGCGTCTGCCCATTGGGGAGCCGGACGCGGCCACCGGACACGAGGGTGACGTTCGGCAGACCCGCCACCGCCGGGTGAGCGTCACCCGGCACCGCGAGATCGCAGACGAGAACCTCCCGGTCGGCCGCCAGGTGGGTCGGGAGGATGACCGGGTCAGCCGCGTTCGTGGCGCTCACCACGATCGGGCAGTCGCGCAGCGCGTCGAGGTCCTCGGCCACCGAGACGTCGACCAGGTGGGCCATTCGTTTCGCGACCGCGGCGAGCCTGCGCCCGGAGCCGGGTCGGCCGACGAGGACGAGCGAGTCGCAGTGTGGAGCGACCAGATCGGCCATCACCGCGCCGATGTTGCCGATGCCGCCCACCAGCCCGACCCGACGCGCACCGGAACCGCTGCTGCTCAGGTGGCGCTGAAGCAGGTCGTACGCGCAGGCGGCGGTGAGTGAGTTGCCGGAGGTGACGCGTACCTCGTTCTCGATCACGTCCCGCCCGGCGCCGGTGACGATCGAGGTGTAGCCGCCCAGACCGACCACGTCGCCGCCGAGGGCGACGCCCAGCTCCACCGCGTCCAGTACCGTTCGGGACAACCAGGGCCGGTGCCCCGCGCGCAGCGCGTCGACCGCCTGAGCGGCGGTGAACGGCACCGCCACCACGCTGACATCGGCCTCGCGCCCGGTTGCAGAGGTCACCCGACGCCGGACCACCTCGAACGGATCCAGTTCGCCGCGCATCCGGTCCAGGGCCGCCGCGCACCGACTCTCCGACCACTCCGCCAGTTCGGGCGCCAGGGACCGAACCGTGGTGGCGTTGTCGAGGTTGGCGAGGAACACCACGTGCGGAACGTCCGCGTCGTGGCGCGCCCGGCGCGGGCGGGGTGGCGAGGGCACATGCTGGCGCGGCCGCCAGGCTCCCGTCGGTGGCACGGCCAGGTGCGACAGCAACGTCGCGTAGTCGCCCTTGGCGAGCAGGCCGGCCACGTCGTCGAACGCCGCGACGGCCCGCTCGATGTCCTCGGGTGCGAGCAGGGCGGACGGCTGTACGCGGACGGTCGTGGGCGCGGACAGGGTCGGCATGACCCGGACCCGGTGCGCGTGCAGCAACCGACCCGCGATCAGGAAGCCGAGCGACTCGGCGTCGAACACCGCACGCAACAGGGCCGACTCGGGCTGCGGCAGGCGAAACTCCACGCCGATGAGCAGCCCGCGGCCGCGGACCTCAACAACTGCTTCCGGCCACCGCGCCGCCACCCTGGCGAGTCGGTCCCGCAGCTCCGCGCCGGTCGCGGCGATCCGATCGCGGTGACTCTCGTAGAGCTCCAGGGCGGCCGCGGCGATCAGCGCGGAGAAGTCGTCCTCGGCGAAGGTGGACGTGTGGTGGCGACCGAAGTCGGCGACGTAGCGGTCGGCGGCGACCATCATCGCCGAGATCTTGGCCAGTCCACCGCCGAGCGACTTCGACAACAGATAGTAGTCGGCGACCACACCGGACGGTTCGGACGCCAGGAACGTACCGGTGCGGCCCATGCCGCACTGGATCTCGTCGAACACCAGCGCCGCGTCGTGCCGGTCGGCCAGTCTCCGCAGTGCGGCCAGGGTCTCGGTCGGAACCTCCCGCACCCCGGCCTCACCCTGTACCGGCTCGGCGAAACACGCCGCCACCGGAGACAGGTTGCGGGCCCGGGACTGCGGCACCCCGTCCGCGTCCAGGGTGACGGTGCAGATCTCGACCAGCCGGTCGTCCAGCGCTGCCACCACCGCCTCGGGCGTCCAGTCGGCCAACCGCACTCGCCGGGGCCCCGGCACGTGCAGGTCCTCGGGCACGTTGGAGCCGTGGGTCAGGGTGCCCGCGGCGGTCGTCTTGCCGTGGAACGCGTCGCGCAGCGAGACCAGGACCGGCTCGGCCCGCAGCAGCTCGGTCACCTTCTCGACCGCCGCACCGACCACCTCGCCGCAGGGGCGTCCGGCCGCCGGCCCGCTGCCGCACGGCAGGTCGGCGAGGCCGTCGCGGTGCAACCGGCGCAGGGACCGCTCAAGCTCCTCGCGCAGCGCGCCGAGCCGCCTGCGTCGCTCGACCACGGCGTGCTTCACCGCAGCCTCCACCGCCTCCGCACCGGTGGACCCGAGCGTCACGACATAGTCCACACCGGTGGTGGCCCGCACGAGTGCCGACAGCTTCGCGGCCAGCACGGCCGCCCCCGGGCGGATGCTGGCCTGCGCGTTGAAGGGAAGCTGCTCGTCGAGGCACCGTCGGGCCACCGCGACCAGCGCCGGGTGGTTGTGCCCGAACAGGGAGGACCCGGCACCGCCGACCAGGTCGAGGACCTGGTCGGCGGTCTCGGCACCGTCCGACGACTCCGGCGTGAGATGGTCGCCGCGCCCGCGGCGGTACGCCACGTCCAGGTTGAGTGCCTGGAACAGGCGGCCCAGCTCCGGGCGGGCGTAGCGGCCGAAATCGAGGTCGGTGCTCACGGCTGGCCGATCCCGTTTCCGACCCGTACGGTCATCGACGCGGTGACCTGGTCCACGACGTCACGCAGCGTGCGCATCGACGCCGCCTGTCCGTCGGACATCTGCACCTCGAATAGAGACTCCATCTCCACGATCAGATCGATCGACCGCACCGAGTCCAGGCCGTAATCCGCCAGTGGCGTGTCCGGATCCAACTCCGGCACCTGCAACCGACGACGGAACAATTCGTCAACCACATCCAGAACTTCGCGATCCACTGCGCTCCCCCTCCTCACGCAAAGCGCCATCCCGCCCGGCGCTTCGGCAGCCGCCTCGTCGGTCGAGCGCACCTCGACCGGGCTTTTCCGACCGTCGACCGGTCAGGCACGGGTTTCGACCTCGTCGATGAACTTCGCGACCAACGCCTGGAAACCCGCCGCGTCGTCCAGGAACGGCAGATGGCCCGCTCCCGGCATGATCTCGTAGCGACCGTTGGGAAATTTCTCCGCCAGTTCCTTGGCCCCGGACGGGCTCAGCAACACGTCGTCGTCACCGATGACCACCAGGGTCGGTGCCTCGATCCGAGCCAGCACATCCGCGCTCGTCTCACCGGTCAACGCCAACTTCAACCCGTTGACCAGATCCTCCTTCGTCGACAGAGCCAGGAAGCTCTCCCGCAACCCGAGGAAGCCCGGCGTACCCAATTCCTCGATCATTTCCGCGCCGAACACCTCCGGGTACAGGTGCGCGTACAACGCCGCCATTCCGTGCTGCTCCAGCGTCAGCAGCCACGCCCGCTGCACCAGACGATGACGACGCATCCCCCGGGGACCGAGCGCCGGACCGGCCAGCACGATCCCCTTGACCCGGTCCGGGTGCTTCAGGGCCACATCCCGCGCCAACACCGTGGAGATCGAGGTCGACAACAGGTACGCCTGGTCGATCTCCAGCGCATCCAGCAGCCCGACGACGTCCTCGACGTGCTCGTCCCACGTCGGATACTTCTCCGGGTGCGACGACCGGCCATGGCCGCACAGGTCGTAACTCACCACGCGATGGCCCACCGACAACTCGTCCGTGAACACCCGCCACGTCGGAGTCGTCATGAAGAAGTTGTTGAGCGTCAGGACCACCGGACCCGTACCGGTCGACTCGTAGTACAGCTCGACACCCTCCCGCCCACGGGCCCGCACCGCATCCTCGCGGTACGCCACCTCAAGACGTTCGAGAACCTCACCAGCAGACACCACATCCCCCTTATCCCAGTTCAATGCGTTCAGCAGCAGGAAGTACGCCGGCGAACCCGGCGACGACATCGGCTGCCGACGTCTCGTCGGAGACCGATTCGCAGGACAGGCCGCAGTACATCGCCATCTCCTCGATGCGGCCGGTGGTCGCCACGGTGGGCACCGCGGCGCTGAAGCGGGGCACCAGGTACGAACGCTCTTCGACCCTCGTGCGGCCGATGAACTTCTTCGGTTGCCGCGGGTCCTCGGTCACCGGTGTGGCCAGCACCCGGTGACGCCGACCCGGCCACCCGATCTCGTAGACGTCGGTGATCACTGTGTCGGCACCGTCAGCCGCGCACACCGCCGTCTTGAAGTGGGGATGGGCCCAGGACTCCCGGGCGACGACGAACGCCGTCCCCAGCAGCACGCCGTCGGCTCCGGCGGCTATCGCCTGCTCGGCGTCGGCCGGCGAACCGATGCCACCCGCCGCGACGACGCAGGCGCTGGGCGCCCGGTCGCGCAGCTCGGCGACCAACTCGTCGCGGCGCGACCCACCGAGCAGGTGTCCACCTGCCTCGATGCCCTGCGCCACCACGACAGCGCCCCGCTCCGCCGCCCGTACGCCATCCTCCACGGTGCCGACCTGGACCACGAGAACCCGGCCGGTCGCGGCGACGCGCTCGAACACCGCTTCCTCGGGCATGCCGAACAGCGACACGTAGACGTGCGGCGGCGTCTCGGTGAGCACCTGCGTCACCTGGCGGTCGAGGTCGTCGGGACCGACCACCTCCGGGATGAGATTCACGCCGACCGGTCGCGACGTGCCCGCCACCAACCGGCTCAGCACCGCCGACAGTGCCTCACCCATCAGCTTGTAGCCGCCCACGCAGCCGGCCGCACCCGCGTTGGAGACCGCGCACGCCAACTCCGTGCCCGCGACGCCGCCCATGCCCGACTGGAGCAGGGCCACGTCGGTGCCGAGCACCGTCGCCACGCTCGACCGCATCAGCCCAGGCTCTCCACTGCGGACAGCGCGGCCTCGACACCACCGAAACGCGCCGTCAGCGTGTGCACCCACCGCTCGACGCCGAACGCCAGACAACTGGTGTGGGCGGTGTCGTCTCCGGCCTGGATCTCGCACCGCTCGCCGAAGAAGTTCCGGTGGTAGTTGACCGAGCCGATGGCCAGGCCATCGACGACGAACTCCTCCTTCACCGGGAACAACCGCTGCATCTTCGCCTTGCCGCTGTTCTTGTCGAAGAACGGATCCGTGGCGACCTCGAGCTTGACGTCGAGACCGAGTTCGGCGCACAGCGCCAGCACCGCGTCCTTGGCCCGGCCCAGGTGCTGCTTGGCACCCTCCTCCTGGCCGACGAAGACGATCTCCCGCATGGAGAAGCCGAGCAGCCGCTGTAGGCCGTCGTAATGCTCCTCGTTGCGGAAACAGGTGCCCAACGTGGTCCGCAGGACTCCGTCTGCGGGCAGGACCGACCCGGCCAGGTCCAGGTAGATCGCGTAGCAGGCGGCCGAGGGCAGGGCGAACTCGGCGGGCCGCAGCACGTCGGCCGGCACCTGTTCCAACGGCCGGGACGCGGTAGCCAGCAGGGTGCCCACCCGCTCCGGGTCGAGCCGGGCGGCCGCCAGCCCCAGATGCGGGAAGTTGTCGTAGTAGTCGAAGGTGTCCAGGTCCCGGGTGCGCAGCAGGAACGGGAACCGGAACTCCGCGGCACCCCAGCCGTCCCCGAATCGCCGGAACACCGCGTCGATCGCTCTCAGCAATCGCAGCTGGCCACCGTCGAGGACCCGCAAGCCATTGTCGGTAACGGTAGTCATGACGCCGCCTTCTGCTTCAGGAACCGCGCCCCGATCGCGTTGAGGGTGCGGAAGTCGTCGAGGTCGAGTTCCTCGGGGTCGATCGACTCGCCGGTCAGTTCCTCCAGCAGGAAGATGAACTCGACGAAGGCCAGCGAGTTGATCGCCCGGCTGTCGATGAGGTCGAGGTCGTCGTCCAGCTTGTCGAGTTTGGGATTGCGGTCCAGGATGAACTCCCGCACCGCCTGCATCGGTTCGGTCCTCACTTGACCAGTTCCCTGCCCACGCCGGCCTTCGTCAGAAAGCTGCGCGTCCGCTTGAGGATCCGCTCGTGCGCGGCGTGTCGGGCCGGGTGCTCCAACGCGCGGCGGCGCAACGCCAACGCGTCCGGAATGCCGGCGTCGCGGTAGGCCGCCGGGTTGTAGAGCGTGGCGATGCTGTACCGCAGGTAGTTCTCCAGGTACTCGGCGACCAGCGGCACCTCGGCCGGGTCGCGCTTGGCCACCTGGCCGAGCAGGTTGGTGAAGATCATGCGCCCGAACGCCACGTGCCGGCTCTCGTCCTGGTGGTGCACCCGGTTGATCTCGCGGGCGATGTGCGGCAACGACTCGTCGGTGGCCATGTACGCGTTGTAGTGGTCCACGATCTCCTCGAAGATGAGGATGCGGGCGAACACCACCAGCTCACGGGCCACCGGCGACAGGTGTTCCACCGAGTCGGCCTGCAGGGACGGCTGGGCCGGGTACAGCTTGCCGCCGTAGCGCAGGCAGAACTGCGCGAAGAACCACATGTGCTCGTTTTCCTCACCGATGAAGTGGTGCAGGAACTCCGAGACGTTCGCGTACGTCCGCTCGTGGATGCGCATCACGACTTCGCTCATCAGCTCGCGGATGCCGTGGATGTTGAGGCTGAAGAAGTTGATGGCCTCGTACTTGGTAAGCGCGATCTGCTGCTCACGGGTGAGCTCGTCCCACATCGGCGTGCCCGCGAGGGTGGTCAGGCTCTCGCTCATCCACGGCAGGTCCGGCTCGATGGCGTCCGGCCAGTCGAACAACGTGTACGGGTTGTAGTAGCCGGACTCGGCCATGTGCTCGAGCCGGTCCAGCTCCAGCTCGATCGGTTCGATCTCTCGTACCGCCATTGTCAGTCGTCCTCCCCGATAGGTGGTTCAAGAGGTCAGGTTCACCGCGCCGACCTGATGTCGGCACGCAACAGCGCCGGTTGTGGCGACCCACATTCGTGGTGTCCGAAGGACGCGTTGCCGGAGGCGGTCGACGGGATGACCTTGTTGTAGATCGATCCGAGACACAGCTCCTGGAACTGCTCGGTGTCGGCGGACAGCCGCGCCGCGAGCTGCGCCTTGGCGATGTCGACCGTCTTGGTCACCCCGTCGTCGTCGGTCACCTCGACACACGCGTGCGGCAGGTCGAGCGCGCCGCCGAGCACCCCGGTGAACCACCCGCGCTTCGCCTCCGCGCGGTATCCCGCCGCGCGGAACCGCTCGGCCAGCAGCAGGCTCGCCGCGATGCAGCTCGTCACCCCGAGTTCGTGCACCAGCGCGTAGTCGGCCTGCATCGGCACCGGAATCATCTGCCAGCGGTAGCCGGCGTGCAGGTAGTCGCGGGTCAACGTCCGCAGGGTCGGGGATACCAGAGGGGTACGAGCGCCGGTGTTTGTGACTGTCGCGGCGTACTCCGCCGACCCTGCGCTCGGCGTGAGTGGCGTGATCTCCTCCAGCTGGCCCCCGAACCGGACCACGTCGGGCCCCTCCAGCCGCCACGGCGCCACCCCCGAGCACTCGTGGCACTCCAGTCGGACCCGGAAGCTCCAGGTCTTCGGCCGAAGCAGGTCGTCGACCGAGCGACCCGCGAACCGGAACAGCATCCGGAACGCCAACTCCGGCTGCGTGTTCGACCGGTACGAGTACATGCCGAGGTTGTAGAGGTCGTTGGGGTCGAAGTAACGTACGCCGTCCCGCTCCTCGGCCGGCAGCCCGGCGTCGACCAGTCGGTCCACGTCGGCCGAGTCGCAGTGCAGCATTTCCCGGGCCACGGACTCCGGCTGAGTCTTGCGGGAAAACTGATCGGGAACGAATTCGATCGATTCGGCGACTTTTTCCCACGGTGGACAGGCAGTCGCTTGTTGCTGTGGCACGGTCTCTCCCCCAGGCAGCGTCAACCGGGTCTACGACCGGATCAACACCGGTCCCGACCGCACAGGATTACGAAACACCCGACAATGGGCCATCAGTATGGTTCACGACATTCAGCCGGGCCCTGCCTGGCCCTGCGGAACACCAACGCACGCTACCACCCACCCAACGTCCCGCAATCCGTTAATTCTGCATATGCGGCTGTGCGCTTCCCACGCATCGCACGATTCCGCCGATTCCTCCGCTACGCCGGCAGCACCCCTTCACAGCTCAGCCGGCACTAACACTCCCGCGACCAGCGGAAAAGCCAGTCGAAGCCATGTCTGCACAGCTCAGAGGGCCTTCCACCGATGTCGGGGATCCGATACGGAACCGCCACCAACAACCATGTGGCATAGGTCACACAATGAAAAGTGTATATGGCCTGGGAATGAAGAGCGGGTCACCGATCAGGGCTGCAACGACAACCTCGCCGAAACCGCGCCGGCCGACGCCAGGACCGACAACCGGTGACATATTCGTTTTGCAGGTTGCACGGGGCCGCAGACAGGTCACCTCTTCACCACGTCGGATAGCCGACATACCGTAGAAATGCAACCACCATGACAGCGCAAACCCCACGTGCATTTCTCATGGTCGTATTCCGATCCGACGCCGGTATCGTAGGGTGCGGCACAACGGACGCCCAGCGCGGCGTCGCGGTGCGGCGTGGCGGGCGCGGATCGGCGGGCCACAGTCGCCCGATCAAGCCGTCGAAGGGGCCAACATGCCGTTGGATCGGATACTCCGCCGTCTCATCGCCTGGCAACATGCCGACGGTGCGCCGCCTCCGCTCCGCACGATGCCGGTCGAACAGGCCCGCGAGCGCTACCGCGCAAGTGCCCTCCGCCCCCGGGGCCAGGGCGGCGAACCGGATCCAACGGTGGTCGTCGACGAAAAGATCGACAGTTTGGACAGCACGCCGATCCGGTGCAGGGTCTACACACCGCGATCCGACACCGACCGAGTGATCACCTACCTGCACGGCGGCGGATGGGTGACCGGTGACCTCGACACGCACGACCTGGCCTGTCGGGTGCTCGCGGCGTCACTGGGCACGGTCGTCGTCTCCGCCGACTACCGCAGGGCGCCGGAGTTTCCGTACCCCACCCCGCTGCACGACGCCATCGCGGCCGCGCGCTGGACCGGCCGGATGTTCCCCGACCGCGACCACGTTCTCGCCGGCGACAGCGCGGGTGCCCAACTCGCCCTCGGTGCCGCCCTGGACGCCCGCGCCAACGGCGACCCGCGCATCGCCGCGCTGTTGCTGATGTATCCGCCCGTCGACCCGAGTCTGCGGATCGCCGCCGCCAGTGCGCACACCGAGGGGTACCTACTGTCCGTCGAGGACCTGACCTGGTGCTACGAGCAGTATCTTCCCGATGCACGGCATCGGAGCGATCCGGCCGTCGATCTGCTACGCGCGGACCTGCGCGGTCTACCACCGACGGTCGTCGCCACGGCCGAGTTCGATCCGCTGCAACGCGAGGGCGAGCTGCTGGTGGAGCACCTCCACGCCGCGGGCGTACCCGCCCGGCACGTGCCGGGACCGGGCCTGGTGCACGGCGCCTTCCTGATCCAGGACATCGTGCCTGCGGCGGCGACCAACGCCCAGCAGGTCGTCCGGGAGGTCGACGCCCTCCTCACCGCCGCCCACCGGCACACCGCATGACCGGCCGCCACCTCGCCGCCGCGGCGACCGGACGTGTTCACGAGGTCGCGGCCACCAGTGGCTGCCAGTCGGTGTAGACCGGGTCCAGGCCGCCCCCGAGGAACAGCCGGCGCATCTCCGAGCGCTTGACCTTGCCGCTCGTGGCACGCCGGACGCCGCCCCGGCGCAGCAGGACGGTTCCGCCGGGGCGGACGCTGAACTCGCGGGTGAGCGTACGCGTGATCTCGTCGGCCAGATGGCGCAGCCGGTCCTCGGACGGCCGCCCGTTGACCTCGGAGACCACGACCAGGGCGTTGCCGGACCCGGATCCGTCGAGCGGTACCGTGAAGACCGCACCGATGATGCCCAGACCGGGGATCTGCGCCCGCAACGCCCGCTCGATCTCCTGCGGGTAGAGGCAGCGTCCATCCACGACGAGCAGTTCGGCCGTCCGCCCGGTCAAATACAGCTCGCCCTCGTGCATGGTGCCGAGGTCCCCCGTGCGGACGTAGCCGTCGACCGTGACCGTCCGGTCGGTCGCGGCCTCGTCGCGCCAGTAGCCACGGGAAACGCCGGGGCCGCGTACCCAGATCTCGCCGATCGTCCCGGCCGGCAGCGCCGCACCGGTGGTCGGGTCAGCGACCAGCACCTCGACGTCGCGGGGTGCGCCGCAGCTGACCACGCCCGGACCCGCGTCGGTGGGAGTGAACCGGTGCCGCTCCAACCCATGCTCGTCGACCCTGGTCACGACGGCCTTGCGGAACGGGTCGGCCGAGACCAGCAGCGTCGCCTCGGACAGGCCGTAGCAGGGGCACACCACATCGTCGCGCAGCCCGGCCGGAGCGAACCGCTTGGCGAACGCCTCCAGCGTCTCGGCGTGCACCCGTTCCGCCCCGTTGACTCCGATGCGCCACCGGGACAGGTCCAGCCCGCTCAGTTGGCTGTCGGTGACCCTGGCGCGACACATCTCGAAGGCGAAATCCGGGGCGGCGGAGACATGGATGTCGTACTTGTCGATCATGCGTAGCCAGCGGTGCGGCTGGCGGATGAAGGCGGCCGGGTGCATCAGTACGCAGCCGCCGCCCACCAGCAGCGCAGGCATCAGGTGACCGAAGAGTCCCATGGCGTGGTGCAGCGGGACCCAGCCGCCGAGCCTGGTCTCGGCGGTCAGCCCATACACGCGGCGCTGGCTCTCCATGTTGTGCAGGAGGTTGCCGTGGCTGACCGGCACGCCCCGGGGCTCGCCGGTGGTGCCCGAGGTGTACTGGATGATGGCGAGCGTGTCGTGGCCCAGCTCGCTCGGTGACCACGACTCCGCCTCCGGTACGGCCGCACCGTCGGTGGCCAGCAGGGGTAGGTAGCTCAGCCCGACCGACTGCGCCCACGCCATGACGGCGGAGCGGTTGACCGTGTCGGTCAGTACCACCGACACCCCGGCGTTCTCCGCGATACCTCGGGCGCGTGACCGCTCATGGGGATACCGGCCCGGCAGCGGTGCCGGCACTGCGATCATCCCGGCGTAGAGACAACCCACGAGAGCCACGGCGAAGTCGAAGCCGGTGGGATACAGCAGCAACACCCGGTCGCCGGCCGGGTAACGGGCCTGGAGCCAGGCCCCGATCTTCCTTGCATCGGCATCCAGCTGGGCGAACGACCAGCACCGATCGCCGTCCGCATGATCGATGTCATCGACAACGATCAGCGCGGTGCGCTCCGGTGTCGCACGGGCGTGCCCACGGATCACGGCGGTGGCACTCGCGGTGAGCGACAGATCCATCATTGCCCCGGTTCCTCTCCCTGCCGTGTGCACGAACCGCAAGCACCACGAATGACCCGTCGAGGCGCTCCAGGAAGTCAGCGAACGACGGAAGACGCGTCGGTTGCGTCAGGTGCCGTCGATTGTGCGGAGAATCGCATGGATCAGCAGGCTAGCACCGGCCGGACGGGCCATCCACCAAACCATCGCCACTGCTGAGAAATGCATACCCCGAGTATTAGAAACACATTTGGATGCAATGCCTCCCACACTGGGGACTCGCCAGCATAAAGCCGCCTTTACCGCAAGGAAAGGTTTTGTAAAGAAATCCGACCGGAGTGTGCTGATTGGACCCGGGGCCGCCCTCCCGTCCCACTCAGATCCAGTGCGACTCCCGGGCGATCCGCAGCGCGTCGATCCGGTTGCGCGCATTGAGCTTCGCGACGACCGACGACAGGTAGTTACGCACCGTGCCGTCGGAGAGGCGCAGCCGAGCCGCGATCTCGCCGACGGTGTCCCCCTGATAGACGTGGGTGAGTACCGAGAGCTCGCGTGGCGTGAGTGGGCAGTCCCCATTGCCCAGGGCGGCCACCGTGAGCTCCGCGTCGAAGACGCGCTCGCCGAGGTGGACGCGGCGGATCGCGTCGAAGAACTGGCGCGGTGGAACATCGCGCTGCACCAGCCCCGCGATCTCCCCCGCGAAGGCCCGGCGCACGACCGGCCGGGTGAAGGAGGTCGCGAGCAGCATGCTCCGGCACCCCGGGATGCTCGCCACCTTCTCGGCGAACGCGACCGCGTCGCTCTCCTCGCGCTGAAAGCTGATGATCACCACGTCGGGCCGATGCAGCTCGGCGAAATCCAACGCGTCCAAATAGTTACTCATGGATCCGACGACGCAGAACTCCTCCTCCTGCCCCAAGAGGGCAGTGAGCGCAAAACGGGACAGATGCAGAACGTCGGACACGAGCACGTCGATTGCCACTTATTCCCTCCAGACGGTTCCCCGACCGCGCCGTTGGGGGCCCAGCGCGCACCCTCGACGTCATAATGTCACACGCGTACGAAAATCTGAAGGTCGATATCTGACAGCGCCGGACGTGCAATTTGCTACCACTGTGGACATTCACTGGATCAAGATTGCGACAAGCATGACAGTGTCAAATTCGCGATAGTTGTCCGGCCTTCGGCCGATCGGACCAGGAAGGTCGTCGGGATCGCGGCGCTTCGACCGGAGACGGTGGCGGACAGCGCGCCACGTTGCCTGTCGGCGTCCGAGTCAGGGGAGGCGATTCGCTACCTGACGGTCCGGTACGCGCATCCGCCACGCGTCGGTGATCAGCTCGTCGAGCCGTTCGACGGTGACCTCGGCCAGACGCACCATGACCAGGGGTAGCCCGTCGTAGGCGGGGGTGGTGAAGAACAGCGCCGGCTCGCCGAGGAGCAGTGCCTGCTTCTCGGCCTCGTCGCCGACGTACAACACTGCGATGTCGGTGCGGATGACGCGCGGCTTGCCCGGTCGGCGCTCGGGATAGGACCAGACGAAGCCCTTGTCCGCGACCCGGAAGTCGAAGCCGTCACTGTCGATCTCCACGGCGTGCGGTAGCGCCAGGGCCAACCGGCGTACGTCGCAGGCGTCAGCCATCGCCTCCCCCTGAGCTCACCCATCGCGGCATGCCGAGAGGTTAGCCGCTGACTCCGACATCGACACCGCGTCGGGCATCTCCCCTGCTCGCGGGCCGGTTACCGCGGACTGCCGCGAGAGCGGCGGCGGACGGGACCATCCGCAGGTCGCTGCCCGCAGGCACCGGCCGGCGGCCCACCGCCTCATCGGGCTCCGCGGGCCGCCGTGCCAGCTCAAGCGTCGGTCCAGCTCAGGCATCGGGCCAGCTCAGGGGTCGGGCCAGCTCAGCGGCCCCGGGTCGAGGTTCCTAACGGGCCAGCGCCTTCTCCAGCTCCGCCTTCGACATCGACGAGCGACCCTTGACGCCACGCTTCTTCGCCTCGTTGTACAGCTGTTCCTTGGTGCGCCCGCCGGCGCCACGGTGCGAGCGCTTGCCGCCGCGGTGGCCGGACGAGACGTCGTCGAGCGACGATCGGCTCGCGGTCCGCGCCTCACCGGAGCGGGCCCGCTCCTTGTTTACCGTACGGGCCGCGATCTCCTCGGCCCGGCTGGTGGACACGCCACGCTTCTTGGCACTGGCCTTGACGTGCTCGTACTGCCGTTCTCTTTTCGGGCTGGATCCCGCAGGCATGGAGTGCCTCCCTCCACCGACAGTGTTCACCGCTCAGGTGCCCCACCGTCGGACGCCGAAACACTCGCGGACCCGCCGCAGCACCGGGGCGGCGGGACGCACGATGTCCGCCCCGCCGCCCGGGATGCTGGTGACTCAGGAGGTGAACTTGTCCAGCGCCAACTCGATGGCACCGCTGTCCGGCTGGGCGTACGCCCGCATGGTCTCCTTGTTGTAGGAGATGAAGCTCGGGCACCGCACCGCCGGGGCGTTGACCCGCCCGCCCTCACCGATCTTCTCGCCGGTCTTGGCGGCGTAGAAGGTCAGCGTGTAGCGCGAGGAGACGTAGTCGACGGTCACCTGCTTGTCGTCGCGGTCCTTGTACTGGCACTTGCGGGGCGTACCCTCGCTGCCCTGCTCGAAGGTGAGGCAGCCGACGACGGAGACCGATGCCCACTCGGCGGTCTTGGCGTAGTAAGGCTTGTCGAAGCCGACCGACTTGCTCAGCCACGACTCCGGACGCTCCGGGGAGTTGGCGAACGTGTAGACCTTGGTGCCCTTGGCCCCGGTGTAGGGCGCGGCGTTGAGGATCGGGCTGCCTTCGCAGACGGCGGACATGTCGCTGGAGTTGCGGGCGGTGACCGCGTTGTTGTTGTCCGGCTGCTCCTCCGCCGGTGGCGCGATCGACGGCGCGTCGGTCGGTGCACCGGGCGCGTCGCTCTGCTGGCCCGCGACCGGCTCACCCTCGTCGTCACCGGCCAGCACGAAGAAGCCGATGACGCCGCCGCAGGCGACGAGCACCGCCATCACGGCGGCACCGATCCCCAGACCGAGCCAGAGGCCCTTGTTCGAGGACTTCTTCGGCTGCGTCCCGTAGGCCGGGGGTGGCGGCGGCACCGGCGCACCGTACGGCGACGGGTAGCCGGCCGGGGTGACCGGCGAGCCCGGCGGACCGACCGGGGAGCCGGGTGGTGTGCCCCAGGGGGCGGCGTTCGGATCCGGCTGTTGCCCACCGTACGGAGGGTGGCTGTCACTCATCTGATGCCCTTGTCGAAGTCGAGAGGTTACCTGGCCGATGATCACAGTCAGGGTAGTGAGCAGCGCAAGTCCGGACGCCATCGACTCCCCGACCACCCAGCCGGCGGACGTCGGGGCGCGGGTTACCGGTGTGCCGACACCGCGCGGCGGGTACCTGTCGGACACCGGAGAGGAGGACGAGATGACGACCGACCCGAGGTACACGCCGATCGCAATGACCGGGACCGGCAAGCTGATCGACGACGACGGCGACACCGGCACCGAACTGGTCGGCGCGGACGACGCGGCGGCCGATGCCGTACGAGCCGGTGCCGACATCGACCTGGCAGCGGCAGAACGGGACACCGATCCGACTCCCGTCGGCGCTGCCGATGCCGAAGCCGACCGACGACGGGCCGCCGGCGAGGACTGAGTCGGCCCTGTACCGAACTGTGGCCCCGGGACGTCGTCCCGGGGCCACAGTTGGTTCCAGGCTTCGATGTATCGAAATATTGCGTCATCGTTTCGAAGCCACGTAAGCTGCCGTGGGAGCGCTCCCGGCCTCCTCGTCGCTGCCGCCGGAGTGCCGTGCCCCCACCACCACGACCAGATTGCGATGGTCCACCATGAAGCAACCTCCGCGCCGCCTGCGGCGCCTGTTGGTCGCGGCCGGTGCCGTCGGCGCATTGACCCTCGGCGCGTTGACGGCCCTGCCCACCACCAACGCGATGGCCGCCACCGGCTGTTCCGTGACCTACACGACGAACAGCTGGTCCGGCGGGTTCACCGCGAGCGTCACCGTCACCAACCTCGGCGACCCGGTCAACGGCTGGACGCTCGGCTTCAGCTTCCCCGACAGCGGCCAGCGGCTCACCCAGGGATGGTCGGCCACCTGGAGTCAGAGTGGCAGCTCCGTCACCGCGCAGAGCGCGAGCTGGAACGGTTCGCTCGGCACCGGCGCCAGCACCAACATCGGCTTCAACGGCAGTTTCACCGGCGCCAACCCGTCACCGAGTTCGTTCACGCTCAACGGCACCGTGTGCACGGGCTCGACCACGCCGACCACTCCCCCGCCGCCCACCACCCCACCGCCGACGACGCCGCCACCCACCACGCCCCCGCCCGGCGGTCAGACCCCGGTGGCCATCAACGGGCAGCTGCGGGTGTGCGGGGTCAACCTCTGCAACCAGTACGGTCGACCGATCCAGCTGCGCGGCATGAGCAGCCACGGCATCCAGTGGTTCGGCAACTGCTACAACCCGGCCTCGCTCGACGCGCTCGCCACCGACTGGCGCGCCGACCTGTTCCGCATCGCCATGTACGTGCAGGAGCAGGGCTACGAGACCGACCCAGCGGGCTTCACCAACCGGGTCAACAACCTGGTCGAGGAGGCCACCCGGCGCGGCATGTACGCGATGATCGACTTCCACCTGCTCACCCCGGGTGACCCGATGTACAACCTGGAGCGGGCCAAGACCTTCTTCGCCGCCGTCTCCGCCCGGCACGCGGCGAAGAACAACGTGATCTACGAGATCGCCAACGAACCCAACGGGGTGAGCTGGTCGACCATCAAGAACTACGCCGACCAGGTGATCCCGGTGATCCGGGCCAACGACCCGGACGCGGTGGTCATCGTGGGCACCCGCGCCTGGTCCTCGTTGGGCGTCTCCGAGGGCGCCAACCACACCGAGATCGTCAACAACCCGGTGAACGCCAGCAACGTCATGTACGCCTTCCACTTCTACGCCGCGTCGCACAAGGACAACTACCGCGCCGAGGTGGAGCGGGCCGCCGCCAGGCTGCCGCTGTTCGTCACCGAGTTCGGCACGGTGGACTACACCGGTGACGGCGCCGCCGACCTGACCAGCAGCGCCCAGTGGCTCGACCTGCTCGACCGGCTGAAGATCGGCTACGCGAACTGGACCTTCTCCGACAAGGCCGAGGGCAGCGCCGCGTTGCGGCCGGGCACCTGCAACGGCAGCTCCTACACCGGCACCTCGATGCTCACCACCTCCGGGGCGTTCATGCGCGAGCGCATCCGCACCCCGGACAACTTCCCCACCAGCTGATCCGAGCGCACCACCACCACGCGGCCCCGGCGGTTCACCGCCGGGGCCGCACTGGTGCGCAGGCTCAGCGCACGTGGGACACCGGGCCGATCAGCGAATCGGCCGGCCCGGCGGATCCCGCCCGGTACTCCTGTAGCGGCACCGCACCGGCCTTCCAGGCGGCCAGCACCGGCTCCACGATGCGCCAGCACTCCTCGGCGACGTCGCCGCGAACCGACAGGGTCGGATCGCCGTCGAAGGCACCGCGCAGCACCTCGCCGTACGCGGGCAGGTCGCCGGGGCCGAAGTCCGCCGTCAGGTTCGCCTGTTCCAACTCGAAGGGATTCCCGGGACCGTTGATGTTGAGATCCAGGCCGAGCCGATCGGGTCCGAAGCCGATTCGGAGCCGGTCGGGCCGTTCGTAGCCGGTCAATCCGTCGGGCACCCGGGTCGGCTGCTTGAAGGTGATGATCGCCTCCTTGCGTACGGCGTCCACCGCCTTGCCTGAGCGCAGCCGGAACGGCACTCCCGCCCAGCGCCAGTTGTCCACCGTGACCGCAAGTTCCGCGAGCGTTTCCGTGCCCCGCGCGGGATCGACACCGGGCTCGTCGGCGTAGTTCGGCAGCCGCCGCCCGTCGATCTCTCCCGCGGTGTACCGGCCCCGCCGGCTGGCCACCGCCGGATCGTCGTGCCACAGCCGGGTGGCCCGCAGCACCTGCGCCTGGCGTCCCCGCAGTTCCTCGGCCCGCAGCGTCGGCGGCGGATCCATGGCGAGCAGGGCCAGCACCTGGAGCAGGTGGGACTGCACCATGTCCACCAGCGCCCCGGCACGGTCGTAGTAGCCCGCCCGCCCTTCCAGGCCGAGCGTCTCGTCGAAGACGATGTCCACGCAGGCCACGTGCGACGAGTTGAGTACGGGCTCGAAGATCCGGTTGGCGAAGCGCAGGCCGAGCAGGTTGAGCACCGTCGACTTGCCGAGGAAGTGGTCGATCCGGTGGACCTGGCCCTCCGGTACGAGGGTTGCCAGCAGTTCGTTCAGCGAGCGGGCCGAGATCCGATCGACTCCGAAGGGCTTCTCCAGCATCAGCCGGGTGCCAGGAGGCACACCGATCCGGGCCAGCGCGGCGGCCGAGCGGGCCGTCACCAGCGGCGGCAGCGCAAAGAAGATCACCAACGGCCCGGTGCAGCAGCCCAGCAGCGACCGCAGGTCCTCCTCGCGCGTCACGTCGGCCGGCACGTAGCGGGTCTGCTGGATCACCTCGGACTCCACCGGACCCACCGCGCCGACGGTGCCGAAGGAGTCGGCCACCCGGCGCCGCCAGCGCTCGTCGTCCCAGCCGTCCATACCGCTGCCGATCAGCCGCAACCCGGGCACAGCTCCGGTGGCCAGCAACCGGCCGAGCCCGGGCAGCAGCAAACGCCCGGTCAGGTCACCGCTGGCGCCGAGCACCAGCAGTGTCTGCCGTACGCCGGTGGCGGCGGCGGGTTCTGCGGGGACAGCTGCGGGGGCGCTCGATGCCGGCGTCGTCATGCCACCACCATGCCCTGTCCCGGCGACCGGCACGCACCGGACCCCGTGGACTCGCCGACTGTTCGCGCACCGCACCCAGGTCCGTGCGGATCGTCACCCCGGTGGCGTCCGGCGATCCCACAGGTCGTGGTGTCGGGCTGGCGAGCCGATCTTCATATGGCAGTCTGGTCTCACCGGCGGCCGGGACGAGGCCGGCGGCGTGTCCGACCCCTGCGAGGAGACGATCGATCCGATGGCTGCGGACGTCACCAGCACCGACGAGTGGCAGGCCCTGCGCAAGCACGCCGACGAGATCCGCGGGACACACCTGCGGGACCTGTTCGCCACCGATCACGAACGGGGCCGGCGGCTGACGGTCGAGGTGGCCGACCTCTACGTCGACTACAGCAAGAACCTGGTCACCGACGAGACGTTGCGCCTGCTGACCGCCCTGGCCGAGCGGGTCGGGCTGACCGACCGGATCGCCGCCATGTTCGCCGGTGCCCACATCAACGGCACCGAGGATCGCGCGGTGCTGCACACCGCGCTGCGGCTGCCGTCCAGCGCCACGCTCACCGTCGACGGGCAGGACGTGGCAGCCGACGTGCACGCGGTACGGCAACGGATGGCCGAGTTCGCCGAGAAGGTGCGCTCCGGGCAGTGGCGCGGGCACACCGGCGAGCGGATCCGCACCGTGGTCAACATCGGTATCGGCGGCTCCGACCTGGGGCCGGTGATGGCGTACGAAGCGTTGAAGGCGTACCGCGACGGCGGTCTGAGCTGCCGCTTCGTGTCGAACATCGATCCCACCGACATTCACGACACCACCGCTGATCTGGACCCGGCCACCACGTTGTTCGTGGTGGTGTCGAAGACCTTCTCCACGCAGGAGACCCTGGCCAACGCTGAGCAGGCCCGGCGCTGGCTGCTGGCCGGCCTCGACGCCGATGCCGACGCGGTGGCCCGCCACTTCGTCGCGGTCAGCACCAACGCCCAGCGGGTGGCGGACTTCGGCATCGACCCGGCCAACATGTTCGGCTTCTGGGACTGGGTCGGCGGCCGGTACTCGCTGCCGTCTGCGGTGGGACTGTCGGTGATGCTGTCCATCGGGCCGGCGCGCTTCGACGAGATGCTGGCCGGCTACCACGCCGTGGACGAGCACTTCCGTACCGCGCCGCTGGCAGCCAACGCGCCGGTCCTGCTCGGCCTGCTCAACGTCTGGTACACCAACTTCCTGGGCGCGCAGACCCATGCGGTGCTGCCGTACTCGCAGTACCTGCACCGGTTCCCCGCCTACCTGCAACAGCTGACCATGGAGAGCAACGGCAAGTCGGTCCGCACCGACGGGCAGCCCGTGTCGTACGACACCGGGGAGATCTTCTGGGGCGAGCCCGGGACCAACGGCCAGCACGCCTTCTACCAACTGCTGCACCAGGGCACCCGGCTGGTGCCGGCGGACTTCATCGCCTTCAGCGAGCCCAACCACGACATCGGCGACATGCACGACCTGTTCATGTCGAACTTCTTCGCCCAGACCGCAGCCCTGGCCTTCGGTCGGACCGCCGAGCAGGTCGCGGCCGAGGGGACTGCCGCCGACCTCGTGCCGCACCGGGTGATGGCCGGCAACCACCCGACCACGTCGATCGTGGCCGACCGACTCACCCCGGCCACGCTCGGGCAACTCGTCGCCCTCTACGAGCACATCGTGCTCACCGAGGGCGCGATCTGGGACATCAACCCGTTCGACCAGTGGGGTGTCGAGCTGGGCAAGGTGATGGCCAACCAGCTCGCTCCGCTGCTCACCGGCGACCAGGCCGACCTGACCGAACTGGACTCCTCCACCGCCGCCCTGATCCGGCGCTACCGCGTCCAGCGCCAGCGGGACTGAGCCCGGGAACCGTCCGAACGCTGCGTGAGCCGTGACTGGCCTGAGCGTCGAGGAGGCGATCACCCGCGCCCACCAGGAGGAGTGGGCGCGGGTGGTCGCCAGCCTCGCGCGCCGCTTCGGTGACCTCGATGTCGCCGAGGACGCGACGGCCGAGGCGTTCGTGGCGGCCGTCGAACGGTGGCCGCGCGAGGGCGTACCACCCAGTCCCGGCGGTTGGCTCGCCACCACCGCCACCCGCAGGGCAATCGATCGACTCCGTCGCGAGTCGCAGCGCGAGGCCAAGCACCGGGCGGCCCGGATCGTCCACGACGACTCCCCGGCCGAGCCGACCGGCGCGGTCGAGGACGACCGGCTCAGGCTGGTCTTCACCTGCTGCCACCCGGCGCTCGCGATGCAGGCCCGGGTGGCGCTGACGCTGCGCCTGCTCGGCGGCCTCACCGTCGGCGAGATCGCCCGCGCCTTCCTGGTTCAGGAGACCACGATGGCGCGACGGATCACCCGCGCCAAGGTGAAGATCAAGGCGGCACACATTCCCTACCGGGTGCCCTCGCCCGACGACATCCGCGAACGGCTCGTCGGTGTGCTCGCGGTCGTCTACCTCGTCTTCGACGAGGGCTACCTCGCCAGCGCGGGGGACGAGGCGGTACGCGTCGACCTCAGCGACGAGGCGATCCGCCTCGGCCGGCTGCTCCGGACCCTTCTCCCTCACGACGGTGAGGTGGCCGGCCTGCTCGCCCTGATGCTGCTCACCGACGCCCGACGATCGGCGCGCGTGTCCCGCACCCGGGAGCTGGTGACCCTCGATGAGCAGGACCGCACCGCCTGGGACCGCGATCGGATCGCCGAGGGCAACGCGCTGCTCCACGAACGGATCAAGGTGGTGGCCGCCGGCGGTGACCCACCCGGGCCCTACCAGTTGCAGGCCGCGATCAACGCGGTCCACACGAATGCCCCCTCCAGCCGGGAAACCGACTGGTCCAGCCTCCTCGCCCTCTACGACCAGCTGACGCTGCTCGACCCCTCGCCGATCGTGCGGCTCAACCGGGCGGTCGCCGTCGCCGAGGTCGGCGGCCCCGCGGTCGGCCTCGCTGAGATCGAACCACTCGTCGCGGCCCTCGACGGCTACCACGCCTTCCACGCCGCCCGAGCCGACCTGCTGCGACGGCTCGGACGCGACGGCGACGCACGGGTGGCGTACGACCGGGCCATCGGTCTTGCCGGCAACCCCGCCGAACGGGCCTATCTCACCCGCCGCCGCGACCTGCTCGCCGGTTGACCGGTGGGAAAAATCTTCTGGCACCTTGTCGGATGGGCGGCGGGTCGCTCGTAGATGAGGTGAGAGGCGGCCGGAGAAGGCCGCCGGGACATGGGAGCTATGCGATGGCGCGGTACTTGATCTCGTTCAACGATGGCGCGATGGACCACATCCCCGACGAGGATTGGCCCGACGTGGGCAAGGCCGCGCACGCGGTGACCCAGGAGGCCGTGAACGCCGGGGTGTTCGTGTTCGGCGCCGGACTGCAACGGCAGCGGGCGAGCGTCGTGGCCACGGACGGGCTGGTGACCGATGGCCCGTACCCGGAGACCAAGGAGGTCATCGGCGGATTCATGGTCGTCGACGTAGCCGCACGCGAGGAGGCGCTGGCGTGGGCCGCCAAGATCGCCGTCGCCTGCCGCTGTGCGCAGGAGGTGCGGCAGCTCATGCCGGACCCGGAAACAGACGAGATGCTCCGCCAGGCCGGCAGGCGAGGCTGATCTTCCGCCATTCGGTTGTCTTTCGGTCCGTTCTGGCCCAATGGGTCACGTGCGGGTGTCCGGACTCCCCCCGTTGTCCGGGCACCCGCGTCACGACGACGCGACCGAGGAGCACAGCCCATGCGGAGCACCATCAACAGCGCCACCGTGAGCGAGCTGGACGCCCCAGGCGAGCACGCCGACCACACCCGGCTGCTGGAGCGGACCCTGTTCGAGGTGAAGCGGGTGATCGTCGGCCAGGATCGGCTGGTGGAGCGGCTGCTGACCGCGTTGCTCGCCCGGGGCCACTGCCTGCTGGAAGGGGTGCCCGGCGTGGCCAAGACCCTCGCCGCGGAGACCCTGGCCACGGCGGTTGGCGGCAGCTTCGCCCGGATCCAGTTCACTCCTGACCTGGTGCCGTCGGACCTGCTCGGCACCCGGATCTACCGAGCCTCGACCGAGACGTTCGACGTCGAGCTGGGGCCGGTCATGGCCAACCTGGTCCTCGCCGACGAGATCAACCGAGCCCCGGCCAAGGTGCAGTCGGCGCTGTTGGAGGTGATGGCCGAGGGACATGTCTCGATCGGTGGGCGGACATACCCGGTCCCCACCCCGTTCCTGGTGCTGGCCACCCAGAACCCGATCGAGTCCGAGGGCGTCTACCAACTGCCCGAGGCGCAACGGGACCGCTTCCTGATGAAGGTCGTGGTCGACTATCCAACCGACGACGAGGAACTGGGCATCCTCTACCGGATGGGCACCGGCACCCCGGCCGCCCGGCCGGTGCTGGACCCGACTCGGCTGGTGGCGTTGCAGGCCCGGGCCCGCGAGGTCTTCGTCCACCACGCTCTGGCCGAGTACGTCGTACGGCTGGTGCTGGCCACCCGCGATCCGCGCCGGTTCGGGCTACCGGACGTGGCCGCGCAGCTGGCGTACGGTGCCAGCCCCCGCGCCACCCTCGGTCTGATCGCCGCCGCCCGGGCCCTGGCGTTGCTGCGTGGCCGGGACTACGTGCTCCCCGCCGACGTACGGGAGATCGCCGGCGACGTGCTCGCCCACCGGCTGGTCCTCTCCTTCGACGCGGTCGCCGACGACGTCGACCCCGACGAACTGGTACGGCAGGTCGTCGAGGCGGTGCCGCCCCCGCAGATCGCTCCCGCCCAGGAAACCCAGGGGCCAGGTCTGGGGACGGCGGCATGAACGAGAACGCGACGAGCCTCGGGCACCTGGCGCCGCAGCGTCGGCTGCGCCGGCTGGAACTGACCATCACCCGCCGGCTCGACGGGTTGCTGCACGGGCAGCACCTGGGCCTGCTGCCCGGCCCGGGCAGCGAACCGGCGGGCAGTCGGGAGTATCGCCCCGGCGAGGACGAGGTACGGCGGATGGACTGGTCGGTTACCGCGCGGACGACCGTGCCGCACGTGCGTACCGTCGACGCCGACCGGGAGCTGACCACCTGGGCGTTGGTGGACGCGACGCCCAGCATGGACTTCGGCACCGCCGAGTTGGAGAAGCGCGAGCTGGCGGTGGCGGCCGTCGCCGCCGTCGGGTTCCTCACCGCGGGCTCCGGCAACCGGCTCGGCGCGCATCTGCTCGGCGACGCCGGAGTGCGCCGCTTCCCCGCCCGCACCGGCCGGTATCACCTGCTCAGCCTGCTGCGCACCCTGTTGGAGGTGCCACGCGGCCGGCCGGCCAGCGACCCCGTGCCGCTGGCCGAGGCCATCGACGGGTTGCGCCGGTCGGCCGGCCGTCGCGGGCTGGCGGTGGTCGTCTCCGACTTCCTGGATGGCCTGCCCGACGAGGGGGTGGCCGGTGCCGGAGGCCGCCCCCCGGACTGGGAGCGACCGCTACGGCGGCTGGCCGCGCGGCACCAGGTGCTCGCGGTCGAGGTCCGCGATCCGCGCGAGCTGGAGCTGCCCGACGTCGGCCTGATCACGTTGCTCGACCCGGAGAGCGGGCGACGGCGCGAGGTCGCACCGGCAGCCGCCGGCTGCGCGACCGTTACGCGGCGGCCGCCGCCGCGCAACGGCTGGCCGTGGCGCGGGCGCTGCGCCGGGCCGGCGCGGCGCAGCTCCCGCTGAGCACCGACCGGGACTGGATCGCCGACATCGTCCGGCACGTCCACGCCCAGCGCCGGCTGGCCCGGGCGACCCGACCGACGAACGGAGGCGCCGCGTGAGCTGGGAGTCCCCCGAACGGCTGTGGCTGTTGGCCGGGGTTGCCGCCCTGGTGGTCGGGTACCTGCTGCGTCAGCGCCGACACAGCCGGTACGCCGTGCGGTTCACCAACCTGCGCCTGCTGGACAAGGTGGCGCCCACCCGCCCGGCGTGGCGCCGGCACGTACCGGCCGGGCTGTTCGTCGCGATGCTGGCGCTGCTGGTGGTCGGCTTCGCCCGCCCGACCGACGAGGTACGGGTGCCCCGGGAACGGGCCACCGTCATCGTGGCCGTCGACGTGTCCCGGTCCATGCTCGCCGACGACGTACCGCCGGACCGGCTGCTCGCGGCCCGGGAAGCGGCCCGCGAGTTCGTGGCCGACCTGCCGGCGGAGTTCAACGTCGGGCTGGTGGCCTTCGCCGGCAGCGCGTCGGTGCTGGTCGCACCGGGCGGCGACCGGGAGTCGGTCACCGCCGGCATCGACCAGCTCGACGAGGGTGTCACCGGCCTACAGGGAACGGCGATCGGCGAGGCCATCCACGCCTCGCTGGAATCGATCCGCACCCTGGACGCGCAGGCCGCCGAGGATCCGCCGCCGGCACGGGTGGTGGTGCTCTCCGACGGGGCGAACACCTCGGGACGGGAACCGGCGCAGGCTGCCGCCGACGCGGTGCAGGCGGGCGTACCTGTCGACACCATCTCCTTCGGTACGCTCGACGGCCGCATCGGTGGCGGCCAGTCGGTCCCGGTCGACGGGGAGACCCTGCGCGCCGTGGCCGAGCAGGCCGGCGGGGGCTACTACGAGGCGGGCAGTGGCGACGAGTTACGTGCTGCGTACTCCGACATCGGCTCGTCGGTCGGTCACCGGCTGGAGCGCCAGGACGTGTCGGCGCGGTTCATCGGCGCCGGCCTGGTGCTCGCCCTGCTGGCCGCCGCCGGCTCCCTGTTCTGGTTCTCCCGACTGCCCTGACGGCCGTCCTACGGACCTCTTCGAGGAGGGACATCGCATGCACAGCACGATTCCGGGGTTGGGTGAGCCGCGCGGACCACGCTTCGTCTCGCCTGCCCTGTCGACCGACGATCAGCCGACCGGGTCCACTCCCGTCGCGCCGATCCCGGGCGCGCTGACCGGGCCCGACGACCCGGCACACGGCCTGGCGGACCAGAGCGCGGAAGCGGACTCCGGTGCGTCGCGCTGGCCCCGGCTGCTGCTGGCCGGGTTGGCCGTGGTGGCGGTGTCGGCTGGCGCCGGCGGCGTCGCCGGGCACCTCACCGCCGGCGACACACCGGCAGCCGACCCGGGAGCCGCGCCGGCCGGTGCGACCGGAAGTACGACCGCCGACCTGGTCACCGCCGCCGACCAGGTGCTCGCCGGGGTGGTGTCGGTGCGGGTGACCAGCGGCGGCCGAGGTGCCTCCGGATCCGGGTTCCTGATCGACGAGCGGGGGCATGTGGTGACCAACAGCCATGTGGTGGCCGGCGGGGACACCTTCCAGGTGGTCGGCCGGGACGGCCGTCGGCTCACCGCACGGTTGGTCGGCCGTGACCCGGGTACCGACATCGCCGTGCTGCGGGTCGATCCCGGCAACGCGCTGCGCCCGCTACCGCTGGCCTCGGCCGGCCGGACCCGGGTCGGTGAGCCGGTGCTCGCCGTCGGCTCGCCGCTCGGACTCTCCGGCACGGTGACCGCCGGAATCGTCAGCGCGCTGGACCGGCCCGTCCGGCTCGGCGGTGGCGCCCGGCAGCCAGCGGTGCAGACCGACGCGTCCATCAACCCCGGAAACTCCGGCGGCCCACTGGTAAACGGTCGGGGCGAGGTGGTGGGCGTGAACACCGCTATCGCCACGCTGGAGGGCAGCGGCAACATCGGGATCGGTTTCGCCATCCCGGTGGAGCGGGCAGCTCAGGTGGCGCAGGGGCTGATCGCGAGGGGATAACTGACAGATGCGGCTGCTCGTGGTGGAGGACGAAGAGGATCTGGCCGGCGCGTTGCGGGTCGGGCTGGCCCGCGCCGGCTACGCCGTCGATCTCGCCGCCGACGCGGCGCAGGCGTACGACCTGCTGCTGGTCAACGCGTACGACCTGATGCTGCTCGACGTCAATCTGCCCGATGGCGACGGGTTCGCGCTGTGCCGGGCGATCCGCTCCGGCGCGGTCGAGGTGGCCGGTGGGCGGGATCTTCGGGTGCTGATGCTCACCGCCCGCGGTGCCTTGACCGACCGGGTCCGTGGCCTGGACGAGGGCGCCGACGACTACCTGGTGAAGCCGTTCGCGCTTGTCGAGTTGCTGGCGCGGGTGCGGGCGCTGCTGCGCCGGGACACCGGCGGTACCGGGGTGGTCCTCACCGTGGGCGCGTTGACCCTGGACGTGGCGCGGCAGGAGGCCCGGCGGGGCAGCCGTCAGCTGCACCTGACCCGGAAGGAGTTCGGCGTCCTGGAGTACCTGATGACCCGTCCCGGGCGGGTGGTGCCGGCCGAGGAGTTGCTGGAGCACGTCTGGGACGCCAACGCCGACCCGTTCACCGAGACCGTCCGGGTCACCGTGGGTACGCTGCGGCGCAAACTCAGCGGTGGCGGCGACGCCCCGGCGATCGAGACGGTCGTCGGACGCGGCTACCGGCTGCGGGAGGTGCTGGCATGACTGTCTTCCGGTCGATCCGGTTCCGGCTGACCGTGCTCTACTCGACGCTGTTGTTCGCGCTTGCCGGCGCCGGCCTGCTGGTGGCGTACGTGGCGGTGGACCGCGCGGTCGATCCCAAGCCGATCACCAAGCGGTACGAGGCGCAGTTGGTCAAGCTCAAGAGCGACGGGCGTACGGTGCCGACCGGCACCACGCTCGAGGTGGCCGAGGTGCAGCAGATCGAGGACGAGGTGAACCTGCGGCTGTTGCAGACGGTCCGGGACTATTCGTTGATCGCGCTCGGCGGGCTCTTCGTGGCCAGCCTCGGCATCGGTTGGGTGCTCTCCGGCCGGGCGTTGCGTCCGGTCGGCGAGATCGCCCGTACCGCCCGGGAGATCCAGGCCACCGACCTGTCCCGACGGATCCGCCTGGCCGGTCCCCGCGACGAACTGCGCGACCTCGGCGACACCATCGACTCGATGCTCGACCGGTTGGATCATGCCTTCCACGCCCAGCGGCAGCTCATCGATGACGCTTCGCACGAGTTGCGCAGCCCGCTGGCGATCATCCGCGCCAATCTCGACGCCTCGCTGACCGCACCGGAGGCCGGTGACCAGGAGCGTGCCGCGGCGGTGGCGACGATCGACCGGGCCACCGACCGGATGTCCCGGCTGGTCGAGGATCTGCTGGCCACGGCCCGCCGGGACGCCGACTCGATGTCCGACACGGACGTGGACCTCAGCACCGTGGCCCGTGAGGCCGGCGAGGACTTCGCCGCCCTGGCCACCGGCCGTGGCCTGCGCCTGCGGTTCGCGCTCGACCCGGATCTCACGCTCATCGGAGACCCGGACACGCTGCGCCGGGCCGCCGGCAACCTGCTGTCCAACGCGGTACGCCTCTCCCCTCTCGGCGGGGCGATCAAGGTGGCCACCGGCCGGGTGGGCGACTGGTTGTGGTTGGCCGTCGCCGACGAGGGGCCGGGCATCGCCGAGGCCGACCAGGCACGGGTCTTCGACCGGTTCTGGCGGGGCGAGGCCGGTCGGGGTGGCTCCGGTGGCGACCGGCGGACCGGGTTGGGGTTGGCCATCGTCCGGCAGATCGTCGAGTCGCACGGTGGACAGGTGGCGGTGTTCTCCCGGCCGGGTACGGGCAGCACCTTCGTGTTGTGGCTGCCGGCCGCCGATCGGACCGGAGACACCCGGCCGCCGGCCAGCACGCCGCTGTGACTGTCATCCAACTGTCATCCAACCGTGCGGTCGACTCCAAGGTCGTTGCGCAAGGTGGTGATCGATCGGGACGGCGCGTCGGGTCGCCGGCATCAACAACGAAGGAGACCGCTGTGGTGATGCCGTGGCCTTGGCCGATGCCCGACGATCACTCCTTCCGCGCGCTGTGGGACGAGCCACAGCATCACGACGAGGATGTCCGTCTCGCCGCCCTGGTCGCGCAGCGGCTGAGCGCCGACTGGTCGACCCGCAGGCAGCAGATCACGGTGATGGTGCAGAACCGCGTCGTGATCCTCACCGGCCTGGTCGCCAGCGCCGAGACCCGCCGCGCGGCCGGCGAGTTGGCCTGGGACATCGAGGGCGTGACGGACGTCTGCAACGCGCTACGGCTGGCCGGTCACCGGCGAGGTCGCCGCTGATGAACTTCGGCTCGTCCACGGTGCCACGGCACCGGTGCCGTGGACGAGCCGGACCCGCGTAGGTCGCCTATTCCGCCGCGTCCGCTGCCGCCGGGTGTCTCTGCAAGCGGGCGAGCGCGTCGGCGCGGGTGTCCGCGACCGGAAACACCTCGTCCAGCCGGGTGACCCGGAGCACCTGACGGATCAGCGGCGAGGTCGACGCCACGCAGAGCTGTGCGCCGCGGTCAGCGGCGGCGCGATGCGCGCGGACGAGCAGCCCGAGCGCGGTGGAGTCGACAAGATCCGTCCCACCGAGATCCACCAGGACGTGCCCGCCCATGTCGGCCGCGTGCCCCAACGCCATGCCCAGCGTCTCGCCGGTGTCGACATCGACGTCGCCGGCGACGGTCACCACGGTGACGGCACCGAGGTGCTCGATGCCGAGGATGCCACCGGGCACGCCGGCAGCGGCGGGGCCGAGCTGGGTGCAGTGCGCGCAGCGGTGCGGACCGTCGGCCAGCGGGGAACCGCTCCAGCCGTGCTCGGACACCAGCGGCCACACCACCTCCGCGGCGGAGTGCGTCCGCGGTCCGGCGACCGTGTCACCGCAGTTGTCACAGGTCAGGGTGACCAGGTGGTCATCGAGAACGACGGCCATGGCGCGCTCCTTCCCAGGTCGGAGGGGTTGAGGTCCCAACCCTGCCGGGGCCAGGTGGCGGGCACCGCGCGGACACATGACGGTTGGGTGACGAATCGTCTTCCCGCTGCTTGCGGGTCGGATGGGCGACGTCGGCGCCGCGTACGTCGTCCGCTTTGCGACGATAGACGTAGAGCGATCAGTTGATCCCTGTGTGCGACGGGAGGTCGAAGGATGCGAAAGGCACTACCCACCGACGAACCGGTCGGCACCCTGGACGTGGTGCACCGGTTCCACGGCCCGATGCCCACCGGGGTGACCGTCTCGCACCGCGGTCGGATCTTCGTCAACTTCCCCCGCTGGGGCGACCAGGTGCCCGCCACCGCGGTGGAGCTGCGACGCGGACGCGAGGTTCCCTACCCCGACCTGCGGTGGAACACACCGTCCAGCGACGACGACCCGGCCGCGTTCGTGTCGGTGCAGAGTGTGGTGGTCGACCCGGCCGACCGGCTCTGGGTGCTCGACACGGGCAGCCCGATGTTCCAGCCGACCTCGCCCGGCGGGCCGAAGCTGGTCCGCGTGGACCTGAGAACCGACACCGTCGCCCAGGTGGTCACCTTCCCGCCCGAGGTGGTGCTGCCCACGTCGTACCTCAACGATGTGCGCTTCGACCTGCGCCGTGGGGAGGCCGGGCTGGCCTACATCACCGATTCCGCCGATGGTGCCCCCAACGCCCTCATCGTGGTCGACCTGGCCAGCGGGGCATCGTGGCGGCGACTCAACGACCACCCGTCCACGAAGGCCGCGCCGCTGGAGGACTTCCGTCCGGTGGTCGAGGGACGCCCGTTCCTGGTCCGGCCCCCGGACGCTCCCCCGCAGCCGGTGGGCGTCGGCGCCGATGGCATCGCTATCTCCGCCGACGGCACGCGGCTGTACTACTGCGCCCTCGCCACCCGCCGCTGGTACAGCGTCGCCACCGACGCCCTGGCCGACCGCGCCCTGGGCGACGCGGAGGTCGCCGCGACGGTGCTCGACGAGGGCGACAAGGGCGGCGGCGCCGACGGCCTGGAGTCCGACGACGCCGGCCGGATCTATCTCACCAACTACGAGCACAACGCGGTGCTGCGACGCCGGCCCGACGGCGAGTACGAGACCGTGGTGCACGACGCCCGGCTGCTCTGGCCGGACACGCTAAGCGTGGCCACCAACCGGCACCTCTACATCATCGCCAACCAGGTGCACCGGCAGCCGCCGTTCAACCGCGGCCGGGACCTGCGACGCCGGCCGTACGCCCTGTTCCGGACCCGCATCGACGCGGGCCCGGTGCTGCTGCGACCGTGACGACCGGCACGCCCCGATCGGGTGGAAGCGGCACCTGATCGGGGCGGCGGGCCATGCGCCGCAGATAGCGTCGGAGGGAATACCGACGAGGTGAGGAGCCGGGTCGTGACCGAGCCGGAGGAAGAACGCGAGAAGAGCGCGAAGACCGACCCGGTGCTGTTCTCCCCGGACGGCGACCCGCACCACAATCCGGCACAGACGCCGCTACCGGACGAGCACCTGCCGGTGACGTACTCCCACGACGGCGAGACCGACGTGATCGACGGGGAGCAGTAACGGCTACCCGCCGGCGCGTACCGCGGCGGTCAGCTCGTCGTCGTAGCGGGCCAGGGCACGCCCGTCGGCGGAGTAGGCGATCAACTGCCCGTGCGCCATGGTGGCCGAACGGAACGAGAACGTCCGGACCCCGGGATAGGCGGCCAGCAGCGGGATGGTGCGCGGCGGACCGCCCGGAGCGGAGTGGTAGTCCAGCCGCGCCACCTGGTCGGAGACCACACCGTTGACGCGCACCTTGGTCTTTTCGCTGCGGGTGCCGAAGGTGACCGGGGCACCGGTGCCGTAGCGGGCGCACTCCACCGGCCCCCGGCAGACGAAGAAGTACCGCGAGTTGACCACGTCCGGGAGACGGTATGCCTTGAAGGTGGGATCGGCCCCGGCGGGCAACGGCTGCACGGCGAAGAACGCCAGTGCGCCGAGGGACGCCACGCCGACCCGCAGCCACCCTCGCGGGAAGGCCCGGTTGGCATGGGTACGGGCGGTGGTGAGCGCGACCGCGCCGAACCCTGCCACGCAGAGCACGACGGTGCCGATGGCACGGGCGTTCTCGAAGAGAAACTGCACACCGGGTCGCATCGACACCGGGGCCAGCACGACACCCAGCGACAACACCATGCTGGCCAGCAGCAGTGCACCGGCGACCCGCCGGGCCACGCCGACGGCGCCCACCAGCAGCATCGCGGCCAGGATGGTCCACACCTGGTGGTGGGTCCAGGAGACCGGGGACGCGGCCACGGTGGCGCAGCCGACCAGCACGGCGGCGTGCCCCGGTCGCCCCAGCCGGGACAGCGCCCGCGCCCGGAGTAACGCCAGGGCGCAGATGACGGCCACCAGGGCGGCCCAGACCAGCGGAAGGGACCCCTCGTCCATGCCGATACGAAGCAGCATCCCGTGCACCGACTGGTTGCCCAGCGACGCCAGGTTGCCGATCCGGGAGGTCTGGGTGACCGTGCCCGCCCAGTAGGTCAGGCTCTCGGCGGGCAGGACGGCCAGGGCGAGCGCCGCGCAGCCGACGAAGGCGGCCAGCGCGCGGGCGGCGTCGCGGTACCGGCCGCAGGCCAGGAAGTAGAGCACGAACAGCAGCGGCGTCAGTTTGATCGCCGCCGCCACGCCGATCAGCACACCGCGCATCCGTGACGGCGGCGCCATCCCGTCGAGCAGCGCCATCAGCACGATGAAGATGCTCACCTGCCCGAACCGCAGGTTGCTCTGCACCGGCGCGGCGACCATGAGCACCGCCGCGACCGCCGCGATGCTGACGGACGCCGACGTCGTCGTGCGATCCCCGGCCGTACCCGGGCTCGGCATGGCGGCGCGCCCTTCGGCCAGGGCACGACCGACGGGTATGGCGATGGCCACCACGGCGGCACAGGTCGCCGCCAGCCAGAGCGCTTCGACCACGCCGAGCGGCACGGTCGTGATCGGCCAGAGCACGAGCGCCGCGAACGGCGGGTACGTGAACGGCCCGCCGTTCGGCGCCACGTACCCGTACAGCGGACGTCCGGCCCGCAGATCGGTCAACGCTCCGTGGTAGATGTGCAGGTCGGACAGGCGGTCAGGGCGCCGCAGCACCAGCGCGACGGAGACCAGTGCCGCGACCGCGAACCCCACCCACAGCAGCGCCGCCCGACGATCCCGCATGGACAGAGAATAGATGTACCCGCGACCGCTGGGCGCGAGGCGGCGCGCCGCTCGGCGCGGCCCCACCACCGCTCAGCGCGGCTGCTCCACCACACCTTGTGACGTCGCGACGCAGGCGAAGAGAATCATCGATGTTCTGAGAGCCGGACGAGGTAGGGCACCGGGCAGCCCTCGATCGGAACACCACCATGTCTCCTTCCGTCCGGAGGACCCGTTCCATGAGAAAAGCGATCCGACTGTGGTGCGCCGCCCTGGCAACCCTCGTCCTGACCGCGTTCGCCGCGCTGTCGCTCCCGACATCGGCGTCGGCGGCGACGCTTACCGAGGTGACGAATTTCGGCACCAACCCGAGCAACCTACGCATGTACCTCTACGTGCCGGACCGGGTCGCGCCACGACCGGGCCTGCTGGTCGTGGCGCACTACTGCACCGGCAACGGGCCGGCGATGTACTCGGGCACCCAGTACGCACGCCTGGCCGACCAGTACGGCTTCATCGTGATCTACCCGTCGGTGACCCGCAGCAGCCAGTGCTTCGACGTCTACTCGCAGCAGGCGTTGCGTCGCGGCGGGGGCAGCGACCCGGTCGGCATCATGTCGATGGTGGAGCACGTCCGGAGCCGCTACTCGGTGGACCCGGCCCGGATCGCCGCGACGGGCACCTCGTCCGGAGCGATGATGACGAACGTCCTGCTCGGGCTCTACCCGGACGTCTTCCGCGCCGGCGCGGCCTTCGCCGGGGTGCCCTTCGGCTGCTTCGCCACCACCGGCGGCTCGGAGTGGAACAGCCAGTGCGCCAACGGGCAGATCATCCGCACCCCGCAGCAGTGGGGAGATCTGGTCCGCAACGCCTATCCCGGGTACACCGGCCCACGGCCACGGATGCAGATCTGGCACGGCACCAACGACGACATCCTGCGCTACCCGAACTTCGGCGAGCAGATCAAGCAGTGGACCAACCTGCACGGGTTGAGCCAGACCCCGACCTTCACCGACAGCCCGCAGTCCGGCTACACCCGGACCCGGTACGGCGGTTCCGGCGGTAACGCACCGGTCGAGGCGATCAGCATGCAGGGCGTGTCGCACAACCTGCCGGTCGACGCCGCGCAGGCGATCCGGTTCCTCGGACTCGACGCCGCGTCGCCCACCCCGACGCCGACGCCGACGCTCACTCCCACTCCCACGCCGACGCCGACGCCGACGCCGACGGTGACTCCCACGCCGACGCCCACCACGCCGCCGCCGGGCACGGGGTGCCGCGTCAGCTATGCGGTGAACGCCTGGAACACCGGGCTGACCGCGTCGGCGACCATCACCAACACCGGCGCCACAGCGGTCAACGGTTGGAACCTGGCGTTCACCCTGCCTGCCGGGCAGACCATCACGAACGGTTGGAACGCGACCTACTCCCCGACCTCCGGGGCGGTGACCGCCCGCAACGTCTCCTACAACGGCACCATCGCTCCCAACGGCTCGGTCACCATCGGCTTCCAGGCCACCCACAGCGGCAACACCGCCAGCCCGTCCTCGTTCTCGCTCAACGGCGCTCCCTGCGCGGTCAGCTGACCGTAGCCCTCGCCCGGATCGGCCCGGTGTCCGTACGGCTACCGCCGTACGGACACCGGCGTCCCGCCGCTCACTTGGTTTAGGCCGGACCGGAAGATATATTGCTGTCGATGTTAGGAAAGCGCTTGCTCTGCGTCGTTCACCACTCCGGCACGCGCTCCACCACCGCACTCGCACCCGGAGGAACCCGCATGCTGCTCAGGACAGGAAGACGAACGGCTCGGCGCTGGCTGGTCGCCGTCAGCACGTTGGCGCTTGTCGGCGCCGGTGTGACGGTGGCCTCGCCGAGCGCCCGGGCCGCGACGGTCGATCCCAACGCCACCTACGTGTTCGTCAACCGGCACAGCGGCAAGGCGATGGATGTGTGGAACTGGTCCACCGCCGACAACGCCCCGATCAACCAGTACACCCGCAACGACGCCGCCGTGCAGCAGTGGCGGTTCGTCGACGTCGGCAACGGCTACTACCAGATCCGCTCCGTACACAGCGGCAAGGTCCTCGAACTGCCCAACGCCACCGACGGCGTCCAGCTCGTGCAGAACGCCGCAGCCAGCGGCAACACCCGCCAACACTTCCGCCTCGCCGACTCCGCCGGCGGGTACGTCCGGTTCCTCAACCGGCACTCGAACAAGGCCCTCGACGTGTGGGGCTGGTCCACCGCCGACGGCGGCATGATCTCGCAGTACCAGGACCACGACGGCGCCAACCAGCAGTGGCAGCTGGTCACCCTGGGAGGCGGCAACGGCAACGGCTGCGGCAGCGGCTCGTTTCAGGCCGAGGCGGTGCTCAACGGCGGCACCTGGACCGCCCGCAACGGTGGCAGCACTGTCTACACCGGCAGCGACATGCGCTCCGCCGTGCAGGCCGCGGTGAACAGCCTCAGCGCCGGCCGGACCAGCAAGCAACGGGTCGTGGTACGCGGCTCCGGCTCGATCAGCGCCGGCTCGCGCATCTCCCTGCCGAGCTACACGACGATCGACGTCTGCGGCACGATAAACGTGACCGGCTCCGGCTCCGGTGACCAGGCACCGATCTACTCGCGCGGCACCACCCAGGTCGAGGTGCAGAACCTCACCGTCACCGGCACGCCCCTCTACGGCATCTTCATGCGCAACGTCACAAACGTGATCCTCGGCCAGATCGACCTGCGCCTGTCGAGCGGCTTGGGGGTACGCATCGACAACCGGGGCGACACCAGCCAGTGGACGCGCAACGTCCGCATCGACAACGTGTTCGTCTCCGGCACCAGCACTCACGGCGTCGAGACGTACGGCGTGGACGGCCTCACCGTCGGCACGGTGACCGCCCGCAACGTCGGCGGTTCCGGCCTGCTGCTCAACGAGACCATCAACGCGACCGTGGCCACCGTCGACGCGGAGAACGCCGGCACCGGCACCGGCTACGCGGCGTTCCGCACCGCCAACCGCGCCGGGCGGATCGGCTCCGGTTACCCGATCAACATTCGGGTCGGCACCGTACGGGCACGCGGCGGCGGCCGAGGCATCTTCTGCGTCTCCGAGTCCGGCGGTGTGGCGGTCAACCGGGTCGACATCGCCAACACCGGCAACAACGCGATCCTGATCGAGAACTGCTACGGCGTGGACATCGCGGCCGGCGGTGGCACCATCAGCGGTGGCGGGGAGGTTCGACTGGCGGCGCGGACGGAGTTCCCCGGCAACCGGGACATCACGCTGCGCAACTTCACCCTGGCCAACAGCCGGATTCTGGAGAGCCCCTGCACGACCAACCTGACCATCAGCAACGTCACCCTCAGCAATTCGAGCATCAACCGCTGCTGACTCGCCCGCACCCGTCCCGGCGGTCCGTCAACGGACCGCCGGGCGCGTGGGTGCGTCGGGCAAGGTCAGGCAACCGAACGGCCGCACGGCCACCCGCTCGGAGTCGGTTGACAGATCATGGGGGTGATCCCAGACTGGCTCGCGTCGATGCCGTCGGCCACCGGTGAGGAGCCTGGATGAAGATCGCCGATGCCCGGGTCATCGTCACCTGTCCCGGCCGGAACTTCGTCACGTTGAAGCTCGTGACGGACGACGGGGTGACCGGGGTCGGCGATGCCACCCTCGTCGGCCGGGAGATCGCGGTCGCGAGTTACCTGACCGAGCACGTCGTACCGCTGTTGATCGGTCGGGAAGCCGACCGGATCGAGGACACCTGGCAGTACCTGTACCGGGGCGCGTACTGGCGGCGCGGCCCGGTGACGATGAGCGCCATCGCGGCGGTGGACACCGCGCTGTGGGACATCAAGGGCAAGGTGGCCGGGCTGCCGGTGTACCAACTGCTGGGCGGTCGCAGCCGCGACGGGGTCACCGTCTACGGCCACGCGAACGCGCCCACTGTGGACGGCCTGCTCGCCGAGATGGCCCACCACCTCGATCTCGGGTACCGCGCGATCCGGGTGCAGTGCGGCGTGCCCGGGCTGGCCGACACCTACGGCGTGACTCAGGACGGCGCGGCACATGAGCCGACGGGCGCGGCCGTCCCGGCCGAGACCGTGTGGAGCAGCGAACGGTATCTCACCCATGTGCCGTCGGTCTTCGCCCAGGTACGCAGCGAGTTCGGGCCGGAGGTGAAGCTGCTGCACGACGTGCACCACCGGCTGACCCCGATCGAGGCCGCCCGGCTGGGCAAAGCCCTGGAGCCGTACGCGCTGACCTGGCTGGAGGACCCGGTGCCGGCGGAGTTGCAGGAGGGTTTCCGGCTGATCCGCCAGCACACCACCACGCCGCTCGCCGTCGGCGAGGTCTTCAACACCGTCTGGGACTGCCAGCAGCTGATCACCGAGCAGCTCATCGACTACGTGCGGGCCACCGTCGTGCACGCGGGAGGCATCACCCACCTGCGCCGGATCTTCGACCTCGCCCACCTGTACCACGTACGCAGTGGGTCGCACGGCACCACCACGCTGTCCCCGGTGTGCCTGGCCGCGGCCCTGCATCTCGACGTCAGCATCCCCAACTTCGGTCTGCAGGAGTATCTGCCACACACCGAGGCGACCGACGCGGTCTTCCCGCACTCGTACCGCTTCGCCGACGGCTGTCTGCACCCGTCGGAGGAACCGGGGCTCGGCGTCGACATCGACGAGGAGTTGGCGGCGCGGCATCCGTACCGCCCGGCTTCGCTGCCGGTGAACCGGTTGGAGGACTGCACCCTGCACAACTGGTGACGTGGCGCTCGGCCTGACCCGCTGAGCCAGGCGGCACCTGGCGCGCCGAGGCCCGGCGCGGACATGTCCGCGCCGGGCCCGGTGTGGTGCTGACGGATCAGCTCCCGGAGCAGGCGAAGTTACCGGATGGCCCGGTACCGGTGCCCTGGAAGCCGAAGCTGGCGGTGCCGCCGGCGCCGACGCTACCGTTGTAGCTGACGTTGCGGAACGTCACGTTGCCACTGGTTCCGCTGGAGCTGGCGTTCCACGTATTGGTCACCGAGCTACCGCCCGGAAGTCCGATGGTTACCGCCCAGCCGTTCAAACTGCTGGAGCCTGCGGTGACCCGGATCTGAGCGACGAAGCCACCGTTCCACTGGTCCAGCGACGCCACCGACGCGGTGCATCCGGATCCACCGGGCGGCGGAGTGCTCGGCGGCGGGGTGCTCGGCGGCGGGGTGCTGGGCGGCGGAGTGCTCGGCGGAGGAGTGGTCGGCGGCGGGGTGGTGGGCGGCGGGGTGGTCCCGCCCGCGTTCAGGGCATCGAGCGTCGCGTTGTACGCCTGCTTCTTGTTGCCGTTGTTGTCGAACAGCAGCGGGGTGCCGTACGAGCGCCACGAGTCGCTGTCCCGGATGCCCCAGACGGTGATGCCGTTGCACCGCGGGACCGCGAGGCAGTCCTGGACCACCCGACGGTACGTGTCCGCCTGCTGGGAGCCGGAGCCCTCGATGTCCAGCTCGGTGATCTGCACGTCCACCCCGAGCGCGGCGAAGCTGGACAGCGTGGTGCGGTAGTTGCTGTTGTACGCCGACTGCGCGTTGAAGTGCGACTGGAACCCGACGCAGTCGATCGGCACGCCACGCTGCTTGAAGTCCTGCACCATCCGGTACACGGCCTGGGTCTTGGCCCAGGTCCAGTTGTCGGTGTTGTAGTCGTTGTAGCAGAGCTTGGCGCCCGGGTCGGCGGCCCGGGCGGCCCGGAACGCGGCCTCGATCCAGTCGTTGCCGGTGCGCTGCAGGTTCGAGTCCCGCCGTGCGCCGCTGTTGCCGTCGTCGAACGCCTCGTTCACCACGTCCCACGAGTCGATCTTGCCCCGGTAGTAGGACGCGACCTGGGTGACGTGGTTGAGCATCGCGTTACGCAACGCGGTGCCCGACATGTTCCGCATCCACTCGGGCTGCTGCGAGTGCCAGGCCAGGGTGTGACCCCGGACCTTCCAGCCGCGGGACAGGGCGTGGTTGACGATCCGATCCGCGTTCGTATAGGTGAACCGCCCCTGCTGCGGCTCGAGCGCGTCGATCTTCATCTCGTTCTCGGCCGTGACCGAGTTGAACTCGCGGTTCAGGATGTTGACGTAGGTGGAATCGGAGAGCTTGTGCCCCGCCACCGCGGCACCGAAGTACCGGCCGGACTGGGCCGCAGCCGCACCGAGGGTGGACTCGGCGGCCTGGGCGCTGGAGGTCACCACCAGGCTGGAGGCAACGAGGGCGAGACCGACTGCGGCCGAGACCAGCGCAGCGCGCGTTCGCAGTCGGGTAGCCGGCCGCCCGCTGGCGCGGGCGTGGGCGTTGTTCATGGCATGAGCCTTTCGACGAAGCCGTGCTGATGAGAAGCCGGCCCCGACTACTGCCCAACACGATGGCCCTCGTCGCCGACGCGGTCGCCCGGATGCCGCGTCGGCCGGTGCACTCAGCCGGCCATCATGAGTAGATCGAGGCTGTTGTATCGAAAACCTTATCGAAACAGGTCCGAAAGCTCAACGCGCCGCAGCACTCTTTGACCGTTCATCCCCGTACCGGTCCGACTCCGCCGTCGTCGGCGCGCCACCGGGAATGTGGTCATGCCGGTGAGATCAGAGCCCTCGAAAGTTTCGGGCCGTCCGACCGATCCGTGGTTTCCTCGCCGAGCACGTCAGCCAGCCAGCGCAGCTGCCGCCGCACCTGAGTCGCGTCGCCGTGTTCGTGGCCGTTGAACGGATAGACATGCATCGTGCGCTCGGGAGGCGGACCACCAACGGTGGCACCGTAGTGGTTGTAGGCGGCGAACCCGGTGCTCGGGGGACACACCATGTCCCGCAGCCCGATGCCGAAGTGGACCGGCGCGTTGGCCCGACGGGCAAAGCTGACCCCGTCGACGTACGACAGCGTGCGTCGTACGGCCGGCTCCGCGTCGCGGTTGACCGCGAGGTAGTTGACGATCTCGCCGTACACGCCGACCTCGGTGATCTCCAGGGCCCGCTGCGGGTGACAGAGGAACGGTGCGGTGGTGAGCACGGCGGCGAGGTCACTGACCAGGCCGGCGACCGCGAGGGACAAACCGCCCCCCTGGCTGTTGCCGGCGGCCACCACCCGACGCGGGTCGACTCCCGGCAGCGCACGGGCCGCCTGCACCGCCCGCACCGCGTCGGTGATGAGCCGGCGGTAGTAGTAGCCCTCCGGGGTCATGATGCCGCGGGTCACCGGCGACGGACCACCGGGTGCCGCACCGTGCGGGTCCGGCGTATCCCCCGCGCCGTACTGGCCGGACTGTCCCCTGGCGTCCATCAGCAGGTGGGCATAGCCGGCAACCGGCCAGGTCAGGCGTTCGTGTGGCAGCCCCCGACCACGGCCGTAGCCGACGTACTCCACGATCACCGGTAGCGCCTCGTCGACCCCGGCCGGACGGTTGTACCAGGCCCGGACCGGGTCGCCGCCGAAACCGGCGAAGGTGACGTCCCAGCTGTCCACCAGGCGCAGGTCGGTCGGTTCGGGTCGGAGGTCGAGCAGCACCGGCGACTGGGTCGCCGCGTCCAGGGTCGACTGCCAGAACGTGTCGAAGTCGGCGGGCTCGGCCACGGCCGGCGTGTACTGGCGCAACTGGGCCAGCGGGAGGTCGAACAGGGGCATGGCTCCTCGCAGCGGGCTCGGTCATGAATGTGGGGGCGGCGCGGTGCTCTCCCTGATCACCAGTTCGGCAACCAGATCTATCCGGCTGGTGGGCAGGGCGTTGCCGCGCGCTAGGTCGAGCAGCATCTGGGTGGCGGTGCCGGCCATGTCGCGCAGCGGTTGATGGACCGTGGTCAGGGCCGGACCGACCCAGGCCGAGAGTGGCAGGTTGTCGTAGCCGACCACCGACACGTCGCCGGGAACGTCGAGGCCGAGCTGCCGGGCCGCCCGCAACACCCCCAACGCCTGCAGGTCGGAGCCGGCGAAGATCGCCGACGGACGGTCGGGCCGGCTGAGCAATTCGATGCCGTGGGTGTAACCGGCGTCGAGGTGGAAGTTGCCATGGCGGACCAGCGTGGCATCGATCGGGACGCCTAGTTCCTCATGGGCACACCGGAAGCCGGCCGTGCGGGCCCGGGCACAGAGCACGTCCCGTGGACCGGAGATGACCGCGATCCGGCGGTGCCCGAGATCCAACAGGTGCCGGGTGGCGATCAGACCGCCGTTCCAGTTGTTCGAGCCGACGGTCGGCACGGAGGCCACGCTGGCGCTGTCGGTGTCGATGACGACCACGGGGATCGACTGGCGCTGCAACTGCTGCCGCTGCGGTTCGGTGAGGTTGCACATGACCAGCAGCACCCCGAGGGGGCGCCGGGCGACCGCCGCGTCGACCCAGGACTGCGGTGGCCGGCGAGCGGCACTGAGCTGCGACAGCATCACGTTCACCCCGGTGAGGGCGGCGACCGCCTCGACCCCCCTGATGATCTCCAGGGCCCAGTCGGAACCGAACTCGTGGAACACCAGGTCGATCTGGCCCTCTCCGGGCGCCCGACGGGAGCGTCGGCGGTAGCGGTGCCGTTGCAGGCTGGCCTCGACGCGCGCCCGGGTCACGGCGGCCACGTCCGACCGTCCGTTGAGGACCTTCGAGACCGTGGCCGAGGAGACACCGACCTCCCGCGCGATGGTCGCGATGGTCGCGGAGCCGAGCGCTGCCGGCGAACGCTTCTCTGCCATCGGATCCTCTGCAACGATTCCGAAATTTTCGGAGACTGTAGCACGCATCGGACCGGCGGAAGGTGACCCAAGTCGATGCTGCCCACTCGCGGAGATGAATACGGGCAATCGCTTACCAGCACGGCAAGTACGGCCTGAACAGTCTTTCCATGCCTCTTGACATGCCCTGTCGACGCGCTTAGGTTCCCCGACACAGGTGTCCGACTGGTTTCCGAAAATTTCGATAATCGCCGTGCTCCACGGCGGTCGGCGTGGCCTGCCGGGAGACCTCCCGGCCCCGGCCGGAGGGGTTCGCATGACAAGTCAGCTGCCCGTCGACGACCGATTGGCGTCCACTCACGCCGATCGGTGGCGTGATCCGAAGCTGCGACCGGACGAACGGGCCGACGCGCTCATCCCGCTGATGTCGCTGGAAGAGAAACTCGCTCAGCTGGTCGGCCTCTGGGTCGGTGCGGACGCTTCCGGTGAGGGCGTCGCTCCCCACCAGACCGACATGGTCGAGCACACCCCACCGTGGTCGGAGGCGATCCGGCACGGCCTGGGGCAGCTGACCCGGCCGTTCGGAACCGCGCCGGTCGACCCGGTCCTCGGCGCGCGTTCCCTGGCCGCGTCCCAGGCGCAGATCGTTGCGGCAAACCGGTTCGGCATTCCGGCGCAGGTGCACGAGGAGTGCCTCACCGGCTTCGCCGCCTGGCGGGCTACCGTCTACCCGACGCCGCTGAGCTGGGGCGCGGCCTTCGACCCGGAGCTGGTCGAGGAGATGGCCGGGCTGATCGGCCGGTCGATGCGCGCCGCCGGTGTCCATCAGGGACTCGCACCGGTGCTGGACGTCACCCGCGACTACCGCTGGGGGCGCACCGAGGAGACGATCGCCGAGGATCCCTACCTGGTCGGCACGATCGGCGCGGCGTACGTGCGCGGGTTGGAGCGGGCCGGCGTGGTGGCGACGTTGAAGCACTTCGCCGGCTACTCGGCGTCGCGCGGCGGCCGGAACCTGGCGCCGACCGCGATGGGGCGCCGGGAACTGGCCGACGTGATCCTCCCACCCTTCGAGATGGCCCTGCGGCTCGGCGGGGCACGGTCGGTGATGAACTCGTACGCCGAGATCGACGGTGTGCCGGCGGCGGCCGACGAGGATCTGCTCACCCGGACGCTGCGGGAACAGTGGGGCTTCGACGGCGTGCTGGTCGCGGACTACTTCGCCGTCCGGTTCCTGCAGACCCTGCACGGTGTCGCCGCGGACGCGGCGGCGGCGGCGCGGCTGGCGCTACGGGCCGGCATCGACGTCGAGCTGCCCACCGTGGACGCATACGGCGCGCCCCTGGCGGCGGCGGTACGCTCCGGCGAGGTCAGCGAGGGCCTCGTCGACCGGGCGCTGCGGCGGGTGCTGATTCAGAAGATCGAGCTGGGGCTGCTCGACGAGGGCTGGCAGGAGCTGCCGGCGGACGTCGAGGCGCTGCGCTTCGACGACGAGGCCAATCAGGCCGTCGCCCTGCGGCTGGCCCGCCAGTCCGTCGTGCTGCTGCGCAACCGGGACGGGCTGCTGCCCCTCGCCGATCACCAGCGGGTCGCCCTGGTCGGTCCGGTCGCGGACGACGCGATGGCGATGCTCGGCTGCTACACGTTCCCGCTGCACGTCGGGGTGCACCACCCCGAGCACGGCATCGGGGTCGAGATCCCCTCTCTGCGCGAGGCGCTCGCACGGCGGCATCCGCAGCTCACCCACGTACCGGGTACCGACATCACCGGCGACGACACATCGGGCATCGCGGCGGCGGTTCAGGCGGCCGCCGACGCCGACGTCTGCGTCCTGGCCGTCGGCGACCGGGCCGGCATGTTCGGCCGGGGCACGTCCGGCGAGGGCTGCGACGCGGTCGACCTTGAGCTGCCCGGAGTGCAGGCGGAACTGGTACGCGCGGTGCTGGCCACCGGGACGCCGGTCGTCCTGGTGGTCCTCTCCGGCCGTCCGTACGCCCTGGGCGACGCGGCGGACAGCGCGAGCGCCATCGTGCAGGCGTTCTTTCCCGGCCAGCTCGGCGGTCAGGCGTTGGCCGAGATCCTCACCGGCGCGGTCGACCCGTCCGGGAGGCTGCCGGTCAGCGTGCCCCGGCACGCCGGTGGGCTGCCCGGCACCTACCTCACCCCCATCTTGGGCCGACGGTCGAAGGTGTCGTCGGTGGACCCGACGCCGGCGTTCCCGTTCGGCCACGGTCTCAGCTACACCACCTTCGAGTGGGACGACGCCGAGGTGAGCGACGCGTCCGGCGATGTCACCGCGGCTCCGGCGACCTGGCCGGTCGACGGGGAGGTGACCGTCGGCGTCACCGTCCGCAACACCGGCGCCCGGGCCGGCACCGAGGTGGTCCAGCTCTACCTGCACGATCCGGTGGCGCAGACCACCCGACCGGTGGTGCGTCTGATCGGGTACGCGCGGGTCCCGGTGGCGCCCGGCGGAGCGGCTCGGGTCAGCTTCACGGTCCCTGCCGACGTCACCTCGTTCACCGGGCTGCACGGCCGGCGAGTGGTCGAGCCCGGCGAGGTGCAGCTGCGGCTCAGCCGTTCCAGCGCTGACGTGGTGGCGAGCCTGGCACTGCGGCTGGAGGGTGACGAGCGCGAGGTCGGTCACCACCGAGAACTGCTGTCCCGGGTACGCGTCGAACCGGTCACCGGGCCCGCGCCGGAGGACCGGCCATGAGCAGCGTGACCACCCTGAACTCGTCGGCGTCCAGTCCGGACACGACGACACCGAACCGGCCACCACGGGCCCCCCGGCAGACCTGGCGACGCGCGCTGCGGCGCGACTGGCAGCTGTACTCGCTGGCGATCCTGCCGCTGCTGTTCTTCCTGATCTTCCGGTACCTGCCGATGCTGGGCAACATCATCGCCTTCCGCCGGTTCCAGCCCGGCGGCAACATCTTCGGCGAGTACTGGGTCGGGCTGCGGTACTTCAAGATGTTCCTGAACGACCCGACGTTCTGGAACGTCTTCACCAACACGCTGGTGCTGGGTGCGCTGACCCTGCTGTTCTGTTTCCCGTTGCCGATCGTGCTGGCGCTGCTGCTCAACGAGGTCCGGGCCCGCAAGCTCAAGCGCTTCGTGCAGTCGGTGTCCTACCTGCCGCACTTCCTGTCCATCGTGATCGTGGCGGCCATCGTCATGCAGCTGCTGTCGATGGATGGCACGGTCAACCAGCTCGTCCGCGCCGGTGGCGGTGACGCCATCCCGTTCCTGCAACGGCCGGAGTGGTTCCGCACCATCTACGTCTCCTCGGAGGTCTGGCAGACCGTCGGCTGGGGCACGATCCTCTACCTGGCGGCGCTCACCACCATCGACGACGACCTCTACGAGGCGGCCCGGATCGACGGCGCCAACCGGTGGCGGCAGACCTGGCACGTCACGCTGCCGGGCATCCGGCCGACCATGGTGACGCTGCTGATCCTCAACATCGGCGCCTTCATGGCGGTCGGCTTCGAGAAGATCCTGCTGCTGTACAACCCGCTCACCTATCCGACCGCGGACGTGATCTCCACCTACCTGTTCCGGATGGGCTTCCAGTCCAGCAACTTCAGCTACGCCGCCGCGATCGGGCTGTTCGAGGCGGTGATCGGGTTGATCCTGGTCGTCTCGGCGAACCTGATCGCCCGCCGCACGGTGGGGACGAGCCTGTGGTGACCATCGACGCCGCCGAGCGGCCCACCGAGACCAAGCCCCGCCCTCGCCGTCGCCGGGGCATCCAGCAGACCCGGGGCTACCGGGTGTTCCAGGTGGTCAACGGGATCATCCTGACCCTCGTGGTGGTGGTGACGCTCTACCCGTTCGTCAACATCGTGGCTCGTTCGATGAGCGACGAGGCGTACATCATCGCCGGCCAGGTGAATCTCGTGCCGCGCGGATTCACCCTGGAGACGTACCAGCTGCTGATGTCCGACTCGTTGTTCTGGACGAACTATCGCAACACCGTGTTCTACACGGTCACCGCCACGGTCATCTCGATCGTGATGACCACCTGCTACGCGTACGTGCTGTCGAAGAAGCAGCTCAAGGGGCGCGGGATGCTGGTGGGCATCGCGGTCTTCACCATGTTCTTCACCGGCGGCCTCATTCCCAACTACGTGCTGGTCACCAGCCTGGGCCTGAAGAACAGCGTCTGGGCCATCGCGCTCCCCAACGCCATAAACGTGTTCAACCTGTTGGTGATGAAGGCGTTCTTCGAGAGCCTGCCGACGGAGCTGGAGGAGGCCGCCGCGGTCGACGGGCTCAACACGTACGGCATCCTGCTGCGGATCGTGCTGCCGCTGTCGAAGGCCATCGTCGCCACGATGGTGCTCTTCTACGCGGTGGCCTTCTGGAACTCCTGGTTCGCGGCCTTCCTCTACATGGACCGGCAGGAACTCTGGCCGGTCACCGTGTACCTGCGAAACCTGATCGCCGGTGCCACCGGCGCGGAGAACGTCGGGGCGATCACCGAGGCCAACGAGGTACAGGCCGAGGCGACGCTCAAGGCCGTGACCATCGTGCTCACCACTCTGCCGATCCTCCTGGTCTACCCCTTCGTCCAGCGGTACTTCGTCCGGGGCATCATGCTCGGCGCGGTTAAGGGCTGACCAGAAGAAACACCCCTCTCATCACCGAGTTGAAAGGATCCCGCCATGTTCCGCAGATCGTGGCGTCACGCGGCGGCGGCTGCTGCCGTGCTGCTAGCCCTCAGCAGCGTCACCGCCTGTGGCGACGACTCGTCCGACAGCGAGGACCTGTCGGAGAACCGGGTCGGCGCGATGGAGAACTACGCCGCCGGTACCCAGTTCAAGGCCACCGAGCCGCTCTCCTTCTCCGTCCTCTACAACAACCACCCGAACTATCCGCTCAACGAGGACTGGCTGTTCTGGACGGAGTTGAAGTCCCGGACGAACGTCAGCCTCGAAAAGGTAGCGGTGCCGCTTAGCGACTACAACCAGAAGCGCAGCCTGCTCATCGGTGCCGGCGACGCGCCGCTGCTGATCCCGAAGACCTATCCGCCGGACGTGCACGCGTACGTCTCCTCGGGGGCGATCCTGCCGGTCAGCGACTACCTCGATCTGATGCCGAACCTCAAGGACAAGATCGAGAAGTGGAATCTCAAGCCTGAGATCGACACCCTGCGCCAGCAGGACGGCAAGTTCTACCTGCTGCCGGGTCTGCACGAGAAGCCCTGGCACGACTACTCGCTGGCGGTCCGCACCGACATCCTCGAAGAGCTGAACCTCGAGGTCCCGAAGACCTGGGACGAGGTCTACACGATGCTCAAGGCGATGAAGGCGGCGTACCCGGACGTCTACCCGTTCTCCGACCGGTGGAGCCAGCCCAACCCGGCGGGCAACCTGCTCAACCTGCTGGCCGTGTCCTACGGCCTGGAAGGCGCCGGTTGGAACTTCCAGCACGTCAGCTGGAACGCCCAGGCGCAGCAGTTCGAGTACACCGGCGCCACCGAGCAGTACAAGCAGATGTTGCAGTACCTCAACAAGCTGGTGGCGGAGAAGCTGCTCGACCCGGAGAGCTTCACCCAGACCGATGACCTGGCTCGGCAGAAGCTCGCCAACAGCAAGTCCTTCGTGATCAGCGCCAACGCTCAGGCCGTGGTGAACGACTACCGGCCCGACCTGGCCGCCACCAACCCGAAGGCGAAGATCACCAAGATCCCGCTGCCGATCGGTCCGGCCGGCGAGATCAACCCGGCCAGCCGACTCGAGAACGGCATGATGATCTCCTCCAAGGCCCGCGACAGCGAGAACTTCGTGGCCATGATGCAGTTCGTCGACTGGCTGTGGTATTCGGACGCGGGCCAGGAGTTCGCCAAGTGGGGCGTCGAGGGCACCACCTTCGTCAAGGACGCCGCCGGCAAGCCCAAGCTCGCGCCGGAGGTCGACGTCGTCGGTCTGAACCCCGGTGCGCCCAAGCACCTGCAGAAGGACTTCGGCTTCTACAACGGCGTCTTCGCCTACGGCGGCAAGCCCGAGCTGGTGCAGGCGTTCTTCTCGCCCGAGGAGCAGGAGTTCCAGCAGGTGATGAACGCTCGGGCGCCGAAGTCGCCGCCGCCGCCGTACCCGCTCAACGACGAGGAACGCGAGCAGGTGTCGCTCTGGGAGACCCCGCTGAAGGACCACGTCTACCAGGCCACGCTCCAGTTCGTCCTCGGGCAGCGTGACTTCGCCGAATGGGACGCGTACGTGGCGGAGTTGAAGAGCAAGAACATGGACGCCTACCTGACGATGGTCAACGAGGCGCACAAGCGCTTCCAGGAGAAGAACTAGAGACGTGTCCGGTCCGGTCGTGTCGGCGCGACCGGACCGGACACCTTCCACCCGAGCACAGGGACGACGATGCGGATCACCGTTGCGGAGCAACCCGTCGGCCGGCTGAGCGACGCGTGGCGTCTCGCCGTCGGCACCGGCCGGTTCGACCTGGCACTGCGGCGCGACTACCAGGATTCACTGGCCCTGGTCCAACGCGAGATCGGCTTCCGGTACATCCGGGGGCACGGTCTGCTCAGCGACGGCGTCGGTGTGCACCGGCCGTACGACCACCAGGGTCAACGGCACGTCCGGCACGCCTTCGGCTACCTCGACCAGGTCGTCGACGCCTACCTTGAGCTGGGCATCCGGCCGTTCGTGGAGCTGGGTTTCATGCCGTCCGGGCTGGCCAGCGGCGACCAGACGGTCTTCTGGTGGCGCGGTAACGTCACCCCACCCCGGTCGCACACCGAGTGGGCAGACCTGGTCCGGGCCACCATCGGCCACCTCGTCGACCGGTACGGCCTGCACGAGGTGCGTGGCTGGCCGATCGAGGTGTGGAACGAGCCCGACCTGAAGGAGTTCTGGCAGAACGCGGACGCCGACGCCTACCACCGCCTCTACGAGGTGACCGCGCACGCGGTGAAGGACGTCGACGCTGACCTCCAGGTCGGTGGCCCGGCGCTCTCCCCCGGCGCCGACGACGGGTGGCTGCCCCGGTTCGCCGAGTTCGTCACCGACCGCTCGGTGCCCGTCGACTTCGTCAGCCGGCACGCCTACACCTCCGGCCCGGCCCAGCACGTGCCGTTCGGCGTACACCAGACCCTGGCACCTCCGCAGCGGCTGCTGGAGCAGTTCGCCAGTCCCCGCCGGTTGCTCGCCGGCAGCGCGCTGGCCGACCTGCCGGTGCACATCACGGAGTTCAACAGCTCGTACCGGCCGGACAACCCCATCCACGACACCGCTTTCCACGCCGCCTACCTCGCCCCGGTGCTGGCCGGCGGTGGCGACCTGGTCGACTCCTTCGCGTACTGGACCTTCAGCGACGTGTTCGAGGAGGTGGGCATCCCGACCGCGCTGTTCCACGGCGGTTTCGGCCTGCTCACCCACCGTCAGATCCGCAAACCCACGTTCCACCTGTACGCCTTCATGAACCGGCTGGGTCCGCAGATCCTGGCTCGCGGCGCGGACCACCTGGTCACCCGCGACGGCACCGGCCGTATCGCGGTGCTGGCCTGGGCGTCGGTCGACGTCACCGGCGGTGAACCGCTGGACGGCCACACCGTACGCCTGTCGCTGCCGGTGGCCGGCTCGGCCGCCCGCACCGCGTTTCTGCTGCGCTCCTCGGTCAGTGAGGAGTCCGGCAACGCCTGGCGGGCCTGGAGCGAGCTGGGCCGGCCCCTCTCCCCCACCGCCCGCCAACTGGACGTCCTGCGGCAGGCCGCCGAGCCGGGCCGGCGGCACAGCTCGCTGCCGGTGGTGGGCGGTCGCGTCGAACTGGATCTGCACCTGGCCCGGCACGAGGTGACCCTGGCCGAGGTGAGCCCGGTGACCGACGAGACTCCGCCCTGGTGGGACGAGAGGCGACTGCTGGGCGGTGAGCCGTCGTGAGCACCGCCGCCCGTCGGGAGTTCGGTGCCGGACCGCTGTCCCGAGGGGCGGCGCTGATCTACACCCTGCTGGTGGTGGAGTTGCTGCTGCTGGTCTGCGCGGCGCCCGGCCTGGTGGCACTGTTCGCGTTGGAGCGGCACGTGAGCAACCTGCCGCTGGTCGCGGTCTGTGCGGTACCGCTCGGCCCGGCCTTCTCCGCCGCGCTGTACGCCCTGCACCGGCAGCGTCTCGACCTGACCGAGCTGCACCCGTGGCGGTTGTTCTGGCGCGGGTACCGGGCCAACCTGACCGGCTCGCTGCTGGTCTGGGTGCCGACGCTGGTGTGGCTGACCGTCATCGCGGTCAATCTGGTCAACCTGCCGGCGGCGGGGGTGCCCGGCTGGTGGGCGGTGCCGCTGGCACTGGTCGGTGCCGGGGTGTCGGTCGTGGGCGTCAACGCGCTGGTGATCACGTCGCTGTTCACGTTCCGGCTGCGCGACGTGTTCCGGCTGGCCGGGTACTTCGTGCTGCGTACCCCGGTGGTCGCTGTCGGCACGGCGTTGCTGCTGGTGGCGGCGACGGCGCTCACCATGGTCGCCTCGGAGGCGGCGCTCGCCGCCCTCGGCTCGGTGCTGGCGCTGGCGCTGGTCCGGGGCGGCACGCCGATGACCGACATCATCACCGAGGAGTTCGTCGAGTGAGTCTGCCCGTCACGCCCAAGGTGCCGTTCGGTGGCGACTACAACCCCGAGCAGTGGCCCGAGCCTGTATGGGACGACGACGACCGGCGGTTCACCCTGGCCGGGATCGACACCGTCACCCTCGGCGTCTTCGACTGGGCACTGACCCAGCCCGCCCCCGACAGGTACGACTTCGGCCTGCTGGACCGGATCGTGGACCGGGCCGCCAGAGGTGGCCGGATGATCTGCCTGGCCACCGGCACCGGCGCGCATCCGGCGTGGCTGGCCCGCGCCCACCCGGAGGTGACCCGCGTCGACTTCGACGGACGCCGACACCGGTTCGGCCAGCGGCACAACTCCTGCCCCAGCTCGCCGGTGTTCCGTCGACTCTCGACGGAGTTGGCCCGCCGGGTGGCCCACCGGTACGCCGACAATCCGGCGGTGGTGGCCTGGCACGTCGGCAACGAGTACGGCGGTGCCTGCTACTGCGATCTCTGCACGGCCGGCTTCCGCCGGTGGCTACGGGAGCGCTACGGCACCCTGGACGCGCTGAACGCGGCCTGGTACACCACGTTCTGGTCGCACACCTTCACCGACTGGGACGAGATCGAGGCGCCGTCGGCACTGACCGAGCACTGGCGTGGGCCGGACCACACCGCCTTCCAGGGCATCACCCTGGACTACCGGCGCTTCATGTCGGAGGCGATGCTGGCCAACTTCCGCGACGAGAAGACCGCCATCCGCGAGTCCAGCGACCTGCCGGTGACCACCAACTTCATGGGCATGTACCGACCGATCGACTACCACCGCTGGGCCGCGGACCTGGACTTCGCCTCCTGGGACAACTACCCGCCGGAAGGTAGTTCGCCGGCCTGGATGGCGCTCAGCCACGACCTGATCCGCGGTCTCAAGGATGGACAGCCGTTCTGGCTGATGGAACAGACACCCAGCATGACAGCCTGCCGCGACGTCAACCCGCTCAAGCCGCCCGGAGTGATGCGGCTGTGGAGCTGGCAGGCGGTGGCGCACGGCGCGGACGCGGTGCTCTTCTTCCAGCTACGCGCGTCGCGCGGGGCGTGCGAGAAGTACCACGGCGCGGTCATCGGCCATGCCGGTCGCGCCGACACCCGGGTCTTCCGGGAGGTGGCCGAGCTGGGTGCCGAGTTTCGTCGGCTCGGCGACGCCACGCTCGGCGCGCGTACCCCGGCGCGGGTGGCGCTGCTGTTCGACTGGGACAGCTGGTGGGCGCTGGAGATGTCCGACGGACCGTCCCGACTGGTCCGCTACCAGCAGGTGGTGCTCGCCTACTACCAGGCGTTGTGGGACGCCGGGGTGGACGTCGACGTGCTCGCGGCCACCGCCGACCTGTCTAGCTACGACGTGGTCGTCGCCCCGGCGCTGCACCTGGTTGCCGGTGACCTGGCCGAGCGGTTGGCGCAGGTGGCGCAACGGGGCGGTTCGGTGCTGACCACGTTCCTCTCCGGCCGGGTGGACGTCGACGGCAACGCGTTCCTGGCGGACGTGCCGGGCCCGCTGGCGCCGCTGACGGGGGTACGGGTCGACGAGTGGGACGCCCGGGGCGCGGAGGTGGTCAACCCGGTCCGGCTGGGCACCGGGGCCGAAGAACTGGAGGTCGCCTCCCGGCTGGTGTTCGAGCTGATCATTCCCGAGGGCGCCGACGTGGTGGGCAGTTACCGCGCCGACTGGTACGCCGGCACCCCGGCGGTCACCCGCAACACCTACGGCGCCGGCCACGGTTGGTACGTCGGCACGGCGCTGGACCAGCGCGGCGTCTCCTGGGTGGTGCGGCAGGTGCTGGACCGGCACGGCCTGGCCGGCCCCTACCCGGACGTGCCGGGCCTGGAGACGGCGGCACGCGTGACCGGCGACGGCGCCCGGCTGCTGTTCCTGCTCAACCACGGCACCGATGCCGTCGAGGTGACCGCCACCGTGTCCGGCGTGGACCTGCTCACCGGCGCTCGGGTCGAGGTGGGTGACCCGCTGCGACTCGACCCCGCCGCCGTTCTCGTGCTCCGTGACTCCGGCAGGGCCGGAACCTCGTCCTGACCCGCGCTCCGGCCGGTCCGCGTGCGGCGGCAGGTCTCGTCTCCGCTCAGCGGGGTGTCCGGTTGGCACCGAGCCAGTCGACGGCGAAGCCGACGAGCGCGCGCTGGCGCATCAGCCGGCACTCGGCCGCGCCCGCCCGCCCGATCCGTGCGCCGCCGGTGCTCTCGAAAGCGTCGCCGACCTGGTCGAAGTCACTCTCGTCGGTGACGAGCGTTGCGCTCACTCGGTCTCCGCGGTGAGGGTGCGCAGGTTTCCGCGTACCTTTTCGAGCAGTTCGACGAAGGCGGCCCGTTGGTCGGTCGCCATGCCGGCGGTGGCGGTCTCGGCGAGCGTGCGCCAGGCCGCCTCGATCTTCGGGATGACGGCGCGGCCCTTGTGGGTCAACCGGATCCGGGTGGCACGCCGATCACCCGGTACGGGCTCCCTGACGAACCAACCGCCCTGATCCAGGCGACTGAGACTGCGGGTCACCGTGGGCTGTTCCACGCCGAGCCGGGCGGCGATCTCGGAGATCGTCATACCGTCGGGCTCCTGGCCGAGCAGCCACAGCAGCACGTCCTGCCCCGGGTGCAGGGCGAGCGCGTCGAGTACGTCGGCCTGCGCGCTCCGGTACAGCTTGGCCACCTTGACCAGCGCTTTGTTGGTGGCCAGGACATCCGTCAGTTCCACCCGGGAAGTGTACGAGTTGACGGGCCGGTGCCAAATGATCCATAGTCGACTAACCTATAGCCGACTATGGAGTTGTGATGGAAACCGGTTTGTCGAACAAGGTCGCCCTCGTCACCGGGGCCTCCGGGGCCATCGGCCGTGCCACCGCCCTGCGTCTGGCGGCCGAGGGCGCCTCCGTCGCCGTGTCCTGGTACACCAACCACAACAGCGCCCTCGACGTGGTCGAGGCGATCACGCGAGCCGGCGGCCGGGCCTGCGCCATCCACCTGGATCACCACTCTCTGACCACCATGCCCGGCGTCATCGAAGAGATCGCCGAACGACTCGGACCGGTCTCCGCCCTGATCGCCAACGCCGTGCAGTGGCCCTCCTTCGACACCGACGAGATCGGTGGGCTCACCACATCGCTGGCCGTCAACACCGTCGGTCCGCTGGCACTGATCGATGCGGCGCTGCCAGCCATGCGCGCCACCGGCTGGGGACGCGTCGTCGTCGTGTCGACCGACATCGTCGCGCAGCCCATGGCGGGGCCACTCGCCTACGCCACCGCAAAGGGCGCGCTGGAGACCGCCGCGCGGGTGCTCGCCGTCCGGGAAGCCCGCCACGGCATTCTGACGAACATCGTGCGCCCCGGCTTCACCCTCACCGACAAGGCACTGACCGCTCCGTTCCTGGGGCCGGAAGCGGTCGCCGCCGAATCGGCGAAGACCCCAACCGGCCGCATCTGCACCCCCGAGGACGTCGCCACCGCCGTCACCTACCTGGCCTCGGCGGCGAACGGTCATGTCAACGGCCAGACGGTGTCGCTGGCCGGTGGTCGGGAACTCGTCCGCGGGTGACGCCGGCACGAACCACCGATGTCTGTACGACGACGAGGCGGGTGGGAACGCCTCCGAACCCAGAACGGGCCCGAGACCGGACCCGACGTGGACGACGAGCGCGACGCCACCAACTTCTCGTACGTCTCCTTCGGCGACGTCGCGCGGGCACTGTCGCTGACCGTGGACACCCGGGCCGGAAACGACCCTCGCCTGCGTTGACACCCACGACGTCGGAGCGACCCGCTCGCGGCAGCTTTCGGAAGCTACGACGGCAGCCAGGCGAAGCGGATGTCCGGTGCCTTCTCCTCGTTACGCGACCCGTCGGTCGCCTCGACCGGGACGAAGCCGTGCCGACGGTAGAACCGCTGCGCGCCGGTGTTGGCCGCGAACGTCCACAGCTGAAGACCCTCCGGCCGACGGGACTTGGCAAGCTCGATCAGTTGAGCGCCCAACCCATGTCCGGTCCAGGCGGGATCTACATAGAGCTGGTCGATCCAGTGGCCGTCCAGAACCAGCACGGCCAGCGGCAGTCGGTGGCCATCCTCCGTCAGCCACACTTCCCGTTCAGCGATGACGACGTCCCTGACCCACTCCCGGATCTCCGCCGCCGAATGCACGGCCGCGGGAATCGCGCCGACCGCGGCACGGCGGGCAGCGATGAGCAGGTCGGCGACTGCCCGCGCATCTTCGGCGCCAGCACGACGAGATGCTGCCGAGCCCGGCGACGGGGCGTCAGACGGGCCCATCGGCTGTTCACCTCCCACACCGTCGGCGCCGTTCCAGCGGTGTCATGAGTAAACGCGGGTGCGGGCAGACCGGCAAGAGCAGTAGCGTCCCGGCCCATGACCTCGGACGCTTTCGTACCAGCCGGCTTCGCCCCGCCGACATCGCTGATCACCGACCGGTTCCGCCTCGAACCGCTGGGCCCGCAGCACAACGTGGCGGATCACGCCGCCTGGATGTCGAGCATCGAACACATCCGCGCCACGCCTGGATACCCGGACGGCAACTGGCCACCGCTCAGCGGTATGTCGCTGGAGAAGAACCTCTCCGATCTACGCCGTCACGCTGACGACTTCACCAGGGGCACCGGGTTCACCTTCACCGTCCTCGACCCGGTCGACAGCGACGTCATCGGCTGCGTCTACCTCTACCCGTCGGCCTCCGAGGAGTACGACGTCACCGTCCAGTCCTGGGTGCGGGCCGACCGGGCGGACCTCGACGAGCCGCTCGCCACCGCCGTCGCCAACTGGATCGCCACCGACTGGCCCTGGACGCGCCTGGACCGGTGCGGCCGCTGAGGACGTGGCTGCCCGTCCAGGTCCGCGGTAGCGCCTCAGTCGTCGACCGGTTGCGGCCGCACGGGGCCGAACTCGTCGGCGAACTTGTGCAGTACGAGAACAGCTACCGGCTCTGCTACCTGCGCGGCCCGGCGGGCATCATGGTCGCGCTCGCCGAACAGATCAGGTGAGCGGCCTCCAGTTCCGGCTGCGGCCGGTGAGCCCGAGAACTCGGTCGAGCAGCGGAGCGTCGGCGGGCTGGGTGATCGACGGCCCGAACAGGCCGGGGGTGCCGTCGCTGCTGGCCTGTCGGGACACCAGGCGATGGACCGTGTCGAGGGTCTGGTCATCGATGTCGTACGGCTGCCCGGTCGCGCTGGCGAGATCCCATCCGTGGACGACCAGTTCGTCCAGCGCGACGACGCCCATGATGTCGGCCGGCAGCCGCACCCCGCCGACCGCGGTCTCGCCCGTCCCGGCGGCCGGCTCGCGCCATGCGGCAACCAACTCGTCGAGCTGCACCGGCAGTCGGCCGCGCCACTGGGGGTCGAGCCTGTCGACGGAGGGGTCACCCGGACCGTTCGGCGCGGGATCCGGCCCCTTCTCGGCAGCCGTCCGGAACGCGAGCGTCAGCCCCATGAGATGGTCGAGCAGGTCGCCGACCGTCCAGCGGGCACACGGAGTGGCATTGGCAAGCTGGTCGTCGGTAACCCCGGGCAGCAGCACCTTCAGCGCGCGGGCTGCGGGCTCGAGATCCGGGCTGCCGTTACTGTCGATCATCTCTGCTCCTTCGTCCGCGAACACCTCCGCACGCTACGCTCCGGGACCGACAGACATTCCGTGACGACGGTCGGTCACTGGGTGCCGGGAGCGGCGGCGCGCCACTGGATCGGAGTCACCCCGTGTTCCGCGCGGAAACGTTTGATGAAGTAGCTGACGTCGGGGTAGCCGCTCCGGCGGCTGATCGTGGCCACGGTCAGGTTGGTGTCGGTGAGCAGCAGGCGGGCCTGTTGCATGCGGCGCTGCGCGATCCACTGCTGGACGGTCCGGCCGGTCTTACGGCGTACCACGGTGGTGAGATGTCCGGCGGTGAGCGCCAGTTCGGCGGCGACATCGGCGAGCGAGATGGGTTCCTGGTAGCGCCGCTCGATGACGTCGAAGACGGCCGCGAGCATCGGCTCGTCCGCCGAGCGCAGCTGGTCGGCGACGCCGGTCGGCAACCGGGCCGCGGCCACCAGCAGCAGGGTCAGGTGGGCGAGGGCGGCCTCCTGGTGCCCGTCACGCCGGGCGCGCAGCTCGGTGTCCAGTGCGGCGAAGCGCTCGACCCAGCCCGCCCGGTCGGACGGTGGGATGCGCAGCCGCTGTGCCCGGTCTGTGCCGTGGGCGAACGGGAGGAGCAAGGGGTGTGACCGCCACGACGAGTAGGCCCCCGACTTTCCGGGCCGCACCACGTCGGTCGGGAACCACACCGTCCATCCGTCGGTGACCGTCGTCTCGATCGGGTCGAGGAGGGAAACGACCTGCCCTGGCGCGATGACGAACAGGTCCCCGTCGGTCACCGTCCACCTGCGGCTGTCGATCACCAGCCGGCCGTCGGCGCGGTGCGCGTAGAAGAGCACCAGGAAGTCGTGGGTGTGGGCACCGCTGGCGGCCGGGCCGGGGACCGGCGTGCCTTGTGGGACACGGGCCACAGCGATAGGGGCGAGGCCGGGCACCCGACCGAACCCGATGACCGGCACGCCCTGCCCGGTCACCCCGACGGCACGGGGGGCCGGAACCAAAATTCGTCGCATCCGGTCCACAGTTGCGCCATTGTCCACGGTGTCGTGCTCCATGACGCTGAGAGTACGACCGAACTTCATCTGATATCGGAGCGTCACATGACCGGACAGTCCCACCACACCGACGCGCAGCAGTACCTGCCCGGCATGGGCAAGCACTGGCTGCTCCCGCTCTACGATCCGTTCTCCCGCCTCGCCGGGGTCGGGCGTATCCACGGGCAGCTGATGGACCGGGCGAACCTCCGGTCCGGTCAGCGGATCCTGGAGATCGGCTGTGGTACCGGCAACCTGCTGACCGCGCTCGGGCGTCGGGTACCGGACATCGACGCGCTGGGCATCGACCCGGACCCGGCCGCGCTACGCCGTGCCCGCCGCAAGGCCGCCCGGCACGGGCTGCCGATCCGGTACGAGCAGGCGTTCGCCGGCGCGCTGCCGCTGCCCGACGACAGCGTCGACCGGGTGCTGTCCGCGTTCATGCTGCACCACCTGGACGACGACGAACGCGCCCGGGCGCTGCGGGAGGTCAGGCGGGTGCTGCGGCGCGGCGGTGAACTGCACCTGCTCGACATCGACGGCACACCGTCGGGCCGACGTGGCGGAAAGGCGCACCGCATCGCCCGGGTGGCCGCCAGCCTCCCCGAGCGGGTGCTGGCCGCGCTGGGCGACGCCGGCCTGACCGGCGTCGCGAGCAACGGCGGGGGTAAGGCGTGGTTCGGCCGCTTCGCCTGCTACCGCGCCGAGGCACCCTGAGGCCAACGACACCGGCCGTCGCCGCAGCTCGGCGTCGCCGAGGTCCGGCTCAGTGCAGGGGCCGGCCGTGCGCGTCGGGAACGCCGGACTTGCGGTGGAAGTAGGCGTTGATCTGGTCACGCCACTCCCGCGCGCAGCGCAACTGCTCGTCGAGGCGCTCGGTCACTCGGGCGTGCACCGCCGCGTCCACCAGGCCGACCAGCGACTTCCACCGCAGGCAGGCCGCCTCCACCTCGGTCACCCCGTCGAAGTGGGTGTCGTAGATGTGCTGGATGACGGTGCGACCGCTGTGCAGCACGTGCTCGTACGGCACGTGGTGGAAGAAGAGCAGCACCTCGTCGGGGCAGGTCTCCGGAGATTCGTACACCCGGGACCAGGGCCGCGGGTACTGGCCGGTGAAGCCGGTGCCGGTGGCCCGGCTACGGTCCACGCCCACGCCGTCGCGATCGGCGAAATGGTACGTACCCCACCGGCTGTACTCGTAGCCGTCGACATCGGGGCCGTAGTGCAGACCCGGCCGCACCATGAATCCCACGCCCAGCGGGGCGGTGTAGCGCTCGTAGGTGCGCCACGAGTCGTCCATGATCTCGTGCAGGGTGCGGCGGAGCAGGTCCGGGTCGGCGCTGGTGTCCGGGTGGAAGGTCAGCTCGATCCACTCGTCGAGCAGCTCCGCCGGTCGCAGCCGCGGATCCCAGGCCAGCCGGCCGAACGCGTACAGGTTGGCCTGGGCCAGCGGATGCCCGGTCCAGAACGGGTCGTCGCCCACGTTGGAGACGGCGACCAGGCCGCCACCGCCGGCGGCCACACCGGCGACGGTGTCTCCGTCGTCGCCCCAGCCGAACCGCAGCACCTCGCTCCACCAGGGAGCCAGATAGCACACGTGCCGCTGCTGGCCGGTGTACTCCTGCGTCACCTGGAACTCCACCGCCATCCGGGTGCCGGGCATCGCCGTGATCACCGGGGAGACGGGTTCCCGGGTCTGGAAATCCATCGGGCCGTGCTTGACCTGCACGATGACGTTGTCCCGAAAGCGGCCGTCGAGCGGGGCGAAGTGGTCGAACGCCGCCCGGGCCCGGTCGGTGGTGCGGTCGCGCCAGTCCTGCCGGTGGTTGTAGACGAAGGCCCGCCAATGCACCACGCCGCCGTGCGGAGCCAACGCGTCGGCGAGCAGGTTCGCCCCGTCGGCGTGGTCACGGCCGTAGCTGAACGGGCCCGGTTGGCCCTCCGAGTCGGCCTTGACCACATAGCCGCCGAAGTCGGGGATGCGGGCGTACACCGCCCGGGTGGTCTCCGCCCACCAGGCCCGCACCGCGTCGTCGAGGGGATCCGCGGTGGGCAGGCCGGCGAGGACGACCGGCGCGGCGAAGGTGACCGACAGGTGCACCCGGATGCCGTACGGGCGAAACTCGTCGGCGAGTTCGGCGACGTCGTCGAGCCGCTCGGTGAGCAGCCGCGCCTCGGTGGCGTGGACGTTTACGTTGTTCACCGTCACCGCGTTGATCCCCACGGCGGCCAGCAGGCGCGCGTACGCCCGCACCCGCCCGCGGTCCCGCCGGGGCTGGCCGGCCTGCCAGAAGATCGAGCCGCCGGCGTAGCCGCGTTCCACCTGCCCCATCACCGGGTGCACGTCGACGTTGTCCCAGTGGTCGAGCATGCGACGGCGCATCGCGGGACGGTACGGCTGGGCCGCGTACGGTGCGCCGAATGCCGTTTCACCGAGGCGGGTCAGGTGGAACAGCCCGTAGAGCAGCCCGGCCGGCTGGTCGGCGAGCAGCACCGTGACCTCGCCGTGGCGGGCCAGGGCGTAGCCTTCCGCGCCGAGCGGCCCACCGGCTGCCGTTTCCAGGTCGGCCAGGGCGGCGTCGAGCTCGGCGGGTCCACCGTCGCCGACGGCCGGGACCAGGGCGAGCACCAGGCTCGGCGGCGGCCCCTCCGCCTTCCGCCGGACGCTGCCGCCGTGCTCGGCGCAGGCCCGCTCGACCTCGGCGACGACCGTGTCGATGAGCCCTGCGGCACCGACTACGAGACAGTGCCGGGAGCCGATGGCGCGGAACGCCTCGGGCGGCAACCAGGCGGGGTGGACGTCGGTCGGGGCGGGGGCGGTCATTGCGCAGATCGTAACGATCCCACCAAACACGTCAAGATACTTCCGGAAGTTCCGGTCACCGGTGGGCCCGCCGCACGAGCGTGCCCACCGGCTTCTACCAGGACGCTGACGCCGTACCGTCAGCCTGGTTCGACGGGCAGCCACAGCTCACAGGTGGCGGTGCTGAAATCGGCCGCACGATCGAGGATCGCGACGATCGACGGGCCTGGACGCAGCCGCCAAGGGTTCGACGGGAACCATTCGGACGCGGTCGCGGCCCAGGTCTGTTGCAGTTGCTGCGGGTACGGTCCGGCGGTGCGGAAGACCGCCCACGTCCCGGCCGGCGCCTCGATGCGGTCGAGGTCGTCAGGGACCGGGGTGTCGCGGCCGACGGCGACCCCGTGCAGGTAGGTCAGCTCGGTGCCCTCGACGGCGTCGGGATCGACGTCGTCGGTGACCTGGAGCAGACCACCGGGCTCGGTGCCGCCGAGTTCCTTGAGCCGCTGGTGCTCCTCGGCCGGCAGCGCGGCGACGTGCCGCTGGATGTGCGGGTTGACGCCGTGGTGGATGAGCGGAACCCGGGTGGCGTGTCCGATGAGCCGGAACGCGGGTCGGTCGACGATACGGGTGTCCACGGGGACGCTCCCTTCGACGGTCAGGCGGAACCTGAGCTGTGGTTGGCTACGCAGGGGGCCTCCGTCGCGGCGTACCTCACCAGGGCCGACGCCGTGGACGGCCCGGAACGCCCGACCGAACGCCTCCGTGGAGCCGTACCCGTACCGCACCGCGATGCGGAGCAGGTCGTCCTCGCCGCGGACGACATCGGCGGCGGCGACGCTCATGCGCCGCCGGCGCACGTACTCCGACAGCGGCATGCCGGCCAGCGACGAGAACATCCGGCGCAGGTGGTACTCGGTCGTGCCGAGTGCCCGGGCTGCCCCGGTGACGTCGAATTCCTCGGTGAGGTGCTCCTCGACGAGGTCGACGAGCCGGTTGAGTGCCGAGATCATGAGGCCTCCTTCCGCCGTCAAGACTGGCCGGCGCGCCCCGCGTCGCGCCCGATCATCCTGGCCCGATCCGATCATCCGGGAGCCGACGGCTGCACCGGACGCGTTCGTTTGGGACGCCGGTGGGCGGGTAGACGCCGGATCCGCGGCGAAAGGGGTACGGCGAGGTGGACGACGAGCAGTTCATCGACTCCGTGGCGAAGCGCACCGGGACCTCGGCCGAGCAGGCGACCGCCATCGCCCGAGCCACGCTGACCACGCTGGCGGAGCGGATCGACGGCGGCGAGGCGCGCGATCTCGCCGGCCACCTGCCGGAGGGGCTGCGGGCGTACGCGTTCGGCCCGCATGAGGACGCCGAACGCTTCGGCCTCGACGTGTTCGTGCAGCGGGTCGGTGGGCGGGCGGACGTCGACCCCGACCTGGCGACCGCCGGCATCCGCGCGGTCCTCGACACCATCCGCGAGGCCGTGGAAGCCGGTCAGTACGACGATGTCATCGCGTTCCTGCCCGCGGAGTTCTGGCAGGTGGCGAACCCGGCCCCGCGGTACGACGCACACCGCGACCGGGGCTGACCGCGGCGCCGGACGTCACCGGAGCGCGACGCGTTCCACCACCGGCTCCAGGTACACCGGAAGGTGGTCGCCGGCCTGGGCGACGAACATGGCCACCTCGTACGCCATGTCGCCGACCTCCGCGTCGCCGTCGATCCCGACGGCGAGGACGGCGCCGTTGCCGGTGGTGGCGTGGAACAGGAACGCCCGGGACATCTGCACCACCACCTGGTGCAGTTCGCCGTCTCCGCAGACCCGTGCGGCGGCCAGGCCCAGCGCCTGCAGACCACAGACCATGCTGGACAGTTGGCTGGCGAGTTCGTCGTCGATGCCCCGCGAGGCGCCCAGCAGGAGGCCGTCCGGGGAGAGCACCACCGCGAACTGGGCACCCGGCACACGGTCGACGATGTTGTCGAGCGCGCGGCCGAGGTTGTCGGCGGTGGCCACCGCAGTAGTCATGGCAGATCCTCTCGTTGGCGGAGCCGGCGGATGAGGGCCGGTCCGAGGCTCAGTTCGTGGCCCGTCGGGGCCACGGCTGTCCGTTCGTGGTGTACGACGGGTCAGCCAGGATGGTTCGAAGCAGGGCCAACAGGTCGGTGCGGTTGGCGCAGTTGAGCCGCGAGCGCATCCGGGCCACGTGGTGCTCCACAGTCTTGGCGGAGATGAACAACCGATCCCCGATCTCCCGATAGGTGAGACCGGCGACGACGAGTTCGGCCACTTCCCGCTCCCGGTCGCTGAGCCGGGGCGAGACGGTGCCGGCCGCCGGCTTGCGGTCCTCGGCGGCGGACCGGCCCTGAAGCGCCCGTGCGCAGTCCAGCAACGCCGTCATCGCCCGCCGGTCGGCGGTGCGGATGGCGGCCTGCCCGGCCAGCCGGGCACCGTCCCAGCAGAGGCCGGTGTCGTGCAGGCCCCGGGCGGCAGCCTCCACCCGGACCGGATCGACGGTGCCGCGCAGCACCTCCAGCCAGCACTCGGCCGCGGCGGCCACCACGGCGGCGTACCGGCTGTGGCCGGCGGCGGCGAGCAGGGCGCTGACGTGCTCGTCGGCGGCGACCGGGTCGTCGGTGAGGATCGCCGCATGCAGCCCGCTCCAGTGCAGCGGCGTACGCCACAGCGGCGGATCGGCCAGGCGGCCGAGCAACTCGTGGGCGGCCCGCAGGTAGGGCTGGAGGCGACCCAGGTCGCCCAGGCGGGCACCGGCGATGGCCAGCTCGCCCAGCGGCAGCAGCGTGAACAGGTCGACCGGATGGCGGACCACCGCCTCCAGCGCGGGCACCCAGCCACGCTGCAACGCGCCGAGGTCGCTCGCGCGCCGGGCGATGCCCATGGTCAACCCGGCGGCGAAGAGCAGGTCGCGGGACTCCAGCCCGACACCGGTGGTCGCCTCGGCGAGTTGCTCACCGGCGGCGGCGATCCGCCCCCGCGCCATCAGGATCCAGGCTCGCAACAGCCGGTGCCGGCCGGTCAGCAGCGGCCCGCCGATGCCGCTGGCCAGAGCCCGGTCGAGGACCCGCTCGGCGATGTCCAGCTCACCACAGTGCACGGCGGTCAGCGCCGCCAGCGCGGCGGGGCTGTCCGGCAGCAGCACCGCCCGCCCGTCGGGTTCGAGCAGGGCCGCCGCCTGCACGAGGGTGGACAGGGCTGCCGACGGGGTGCCGTGGACACTTTCGCGTACCCCGTCGGCCATCAGCCGGGCGGCACCGGCCTGCAACGTCGGCGGGCTGTCCGGGACCGGCTCGGGATGGTCGGTGGAACGGGCGGTGGCGAGCGCGCCGACCGTGGCGAAAGCGTGCGCGCTGACCCCACCGGACCAGCGGTACAGCTCCACGCTGCGGTCGGTCTGTCCGCGATGGGCCAATGCGGTGGCGGCGACGAGAGCAGCCTCCGCCCGCTGGTCCGGCGGCGCGGTGGTGAGCAGCCGGTCGGCCAGTCGCAGCGCGAGGTCGAGGTCACCGGCGAGGGCGGCGGCGACCGCTTGCCGGACGCCGGTGGGGCGGCCGGCGGCGCCCGCCGCGGCGAACAGGTGCGCCGCCAGCGCCGGCTCGCCACCGAGGGCCTCCTCCGCCGCCGCCTCCAGGGTGGCGGCCGGGCAGTCACCGGCGACACCGGCCGCCAGCAGCGAGCGCACCAGCGGCAACACCGGTGCGCCACGGCTGAGCGCGAGTTCGCTGAGCAGATGCCAGACGGCGGTACGGTCGGCGGCCGGGCTCAGCGCCGTCACCGCCCGCCGGACCAGCGGGGTGGGTCGGCCGTCGGCGCCGAGCAGCCCGGCGGCGCGGGCTTCGGCGACGAGGTCGTCGATCTCCGCCGGTCCGCGGTTCAACAGTGGGCGCAGCGCCTCTGCCGGCAGCGGAACGCCGGCGGCCAACGCGATCAGCAGCCGTCGCACGTCGGAGGAGAGGTGGTCCAGGTCGGGACCGAGGTGCAGGACCACCTGGCGAGGCGGTTCGGTCGGAACGCCGGTGGCCGTCTCCTGCTCGCGCAGCCCGTCGACAAGCCATCCCACGTGCCGAGGCACCCCGCCGGTCTGGCTGTGCACGAAGTCGACCAGGTCCGGGCGGCGGCCGAGGCGGGGCACGGCGGCGAGGTACGCGGCGGTGCGCGCCCGGGTGAACGGGGTGAGCAGCAGTTGGCGGCCCTCCCGACGCAGCGTGTCGGTCAGCTCGACCAGCGCTGCCGGCCGGGGCCACGGTCGGTAGCTGATCGCGATGCGGTGCCGGCGGTCGGACACCAGCCGCCGCAGCGTACCCAGCCGGGCCTCGTCGAGCAGGTGCGCATCGTCGATCAGCAGCACCGCGTCGGGGACGTACGCGTCGTCGGTGGCCGGCACCTCGGTGTGGACGGTGACGCCGGCCCGGGCGTACCGACCGGCCAGCTCCTGAAGGTAGGTGGTGCGGCCGTGGCCGCCCGGTCCGGTCACCCCGAGAGCGAGCGGCGCGGCCGGGTCCGCGGTGATCGCGTCGAGCAGGTCGGTGGGTTCGGCGTCGAGGACCAGCGGGCTGTCCGCCACGGCGCTCGTCATCATGGCGGTCATCCTTCGTGTCCCCGGTTGCGGGCCAGCTTTCGGCGAGATCGCTTCGGCAGGTCGAGGGGTGGGTAGCGGATCGGCGGGCGGGGCGGTGGCTCCTCGCGGGGGGTCAGGTCGTCGGCCGGGCCCACGGGTGGACCGGCGGTGCGCGCCACCGATCCGACGGACGCGGTCGCGAGGGCGGCGGGGGTGCCGACGGTCGCGGGTGGACCGGCCGGTGGCGGCGGGCCGGCCGGCAGCGGACGTGGGGACAGGATCCGGGTGCCGGCGGCGGCGGCGCCGGCCGCCGCCGTGTTCTGCGGATCGGGCGCGGTCTCGACCGGAAAGCCGGCCGTGGCGAGCAGCTCGGCGACCAGCGGTACCCGGCTGGCGCCGCCGGCCAGCAACACGCCGTCCAACTGCGCGGGTGCCAGGTCGGCGGCGCGGACGGCCTGCGACAGCAGCTCCACAGTGGCCTGAACCGCCGGCCGGATCAGCTCCTCGAACTCCAGCCTGGTCACCGGCACCCGGACGGGCCCGGTCGGCAGCGACAACGCCACGTCGGTCTGCGACCCGACGGTCAGCTCCCGTTTGGCCCGTTCACACTCGACGGGCAGCTGACGCAGGGCGGTACGGGCACCGGGGCCGGCGGTGGCCAGATCCCGCGCGAGCACGGACCGTACGTGCCCGGCCAGCGCCTCGTCGAAGTCGGCGCCGCCGAGCCGGGTGAGTGTCGCGGGGACGCCGACGGTCTCGTACCGGTCCCGGGCGTTGCGCCGGACCAGTGCGGTCTCGAAGGTGCCGCCACCCAGCGCGTACACGGCGGCGACCCCACCCGCGAAGCCCCGGGCGGCGTGTCCCTCCGCCACGGTGACCGTGCGGGGTAGCAGCGTCACCGCACCCAGGCCGTAGTCCCACAACGCGTTGTGCAGCAGGTCGCAGCGGTACCGTCCCCAGGACGCGGGATGACTGAGCACGATCATCTCGGCCGGCGCGCCCCGGGCACCGTGGACCTGATCGACCACGTGCGCGGCGAGCAACGCGACGAGGGTCTCCGGCCGGTACCGCTCACCGGCGAGCAGCAGCGGCACGTCGTCGCCGACCCGGCTCAGCACCCCCCGGGCGGTACGCTCCGATTCGTCACCCTCACCGAGGGTGAACGTGCCGTCGGTGGACAGCAGCAGCGTCGACGGCAGCGGCCCCGGTCCGGGGTGCAGGGCGACCGGCTCGGGATGACCCCAGTGCCCGTCGCGGTGCCGGGCGACCGCGGCGACGGTGCTGGTGTTGCCGATGTCGATCCCGAGCACGTAGGCCATCTGCTTTCTTCCTTGACCGCGTCGGCCGTGGGGGTGGGCCGGACAGGCCCACCGTTGCGGGCCGCCCCGGGGGACCCCGTGGGCTCCTACGTTCGTACCAGAGATCACTCCGGCATCAGGAGCCCCAACTTCGGCGGGCGCCGGTCCCCCACTCCCCCTAACGTACGAGAGCCCGGATGCCCCTAATCGGACGGGTCGGATTGCGGGATCGTCCCCGATGCCCGGACCCGGGCACCGCCCGTAGCGTCATCGGCGATCACCGGTCGTTGACGTTTCGCCGAGGAGAGAACCCCCAAAATGGACCAGACCCTGCACGACTTCGTGCTCAACCTGCTGACCGACGCGGACGCCCGGTCGGCGTTCGACCTCGACCCGGAGGGCGCGCTGCGGGCCGCCGGCCTCGGTGACATCACGGCCGCCGACGTCCAGGACGTGGTGCCGCTGGTGGTGGACTACGCCCCGGTGCAGGGGCTCGCCCCGGTCGCCCCGGTGACCGGGCAGCTCGGCCTCGACCCGCTTGTCGGTGACGCCACCGACGCGATCAGCCAGTTGCAGAGCGTGGCGCAGCAGATCAGCGTCGGCAGCTCCCACTCCGGGGTGGACCTCAAGGCCGGCGTGCTCGGCACGATCGCCGTCGACCCGTCGACGGTGACCGCAGGGGCGACCGTCTTCCCGGGAGTCGGCGTCGGCGTGACCCCCACCGGCGTGGGCGTGGATCTGTCCGGCGTGAACGATGTGGCCGACACCCTCGACGCGGACGTGGTGGCCCCACTCGACCGCACCACCGAGCCGGCGCTCGGTGACGTCACCGGCGCGGTGGGTGACCCGGTGTCCGCGGTGAACGGGACCAGTTCCGGACTGCTGGACACCACGTCCGGTCTGCTTCCCGGCACCACCAGTCAGGTCGGCGATCTGGTCGGTTCGCTCGGTGTCGGTGACACCCTGGGCGGGCTCGGCCTGACCGGCGACACCGGCGGCGTGGTGCCGTCGCTGGACCTCGACTCCACTGTGGGCGGTGTGACCGGGCAGGTCGATGGCCTGTTGGGCGGCGTCACCGGGACCGTCACCGGCGGTACGAAGGGGTTGTTGGACGGCGGGGTCAGTGGTTCGGTGAGCGGGGACACGGCAACCCACGGCGAGGCCTCCACCTCGACCGGCGGGGTGCTGGGCCTCACCGACGGTCTGCTCTGACACCCGTCAGCGGGCGGGGTCGACACCATCCGGTGCCGGCCCCGCCCACTTCTCGCACTTGATAATTGAGCCGAATTCAGCACACTTGGTGCGGTGATGGCGGGAATCTGGCTCGACGCGCTCGACGACATCGCCCGCACGTGCCAGGAACATGGTCGGGGCGATCTGCTTCAGGCGGTCCGCCTCAAGCGCGCCCACCTGCTCGATCCGACGTTGACCGTGCTGGTGGTCGGCGAGCCGAACCAGGGCAAGAGTCAACTGGTCAACGCGATCGTCAACGCACCTGTCTGCCCGGTCGGCGACGGAACCACCACAGTCCTGCCGACGGTGCTGCGGCACGCCGAGGTCGCCTCGGCGACGGTGGTGCAGACACCACTGACCAGACCGGGAACGCCGCCGGCCGCCGACCCGCCGGCCGTGCAACGGACGCCGGTGCCGACCGACCAGATCGCCGCCGGGGTCGGTGGCAGCACCGGCCGGCTGCCCGGCGGCGGCCCCGCGTACATCGAGATCGGCCTGCCCCGAGGGCTGCTCGGCGCCGGCATGGTGCTTGTCGACATGCCGGGCGGCGGTGACCTCGCCGCCGTGGGCGCCGGCGCCCCGGTCGCCGCCCTGGCCCGCGCGGACACCGTGCTGCTGGTCACCGACTCCACCCGGGACCTGGCGGTCAACGAGCTGAACATGTTGCTGCACCTCACCCGGTCGCACTCCAACGTGGCAGTGGTACAGACCAAAACGGACCTGGTGCCGGACTGGCGGGCGGTGGCCGACCGCAACCGGCGGCACCTGGCCGACGCCGGGGTGCCGGCCCCCTTGGTCCCGGTGTCCGCCGCGCTGCGCCTGCACGCCGCCGCCACCGGCGACCACGCGCTCAACGCGGAGTCCGGCTTCCCGGCGCTGATCGCCCTGCTCCGGCGACACCTGGCCGCCAAGCCCGACACCCTGGCCCGGGCCGCCGTGGTGCTGACCGCGCGCACCGTGGTGGAGCAGCTCGCCGCCCCGCTACGGGCCGAACTGACCGACCAGCGCTCGGCCGAGGAGTCCGCCCCGATGGCCCGGCTGCACGCGGCGCAACGGGAGGTCGACGAGCTGCGGCGGTGCGCCACCCGCTGGCAGAACACGTTGACCGACGAGATGGCCGATCTGATCTCCGACATCGAGCACGACCTGCGCGACCGTACCCGGCAGATCCTGCGGATGGTCGACGAGGCGTTCGAGACCGCCGACCCACTTGTGGCATGGGATGCCGTGGCGCAGTGGCTGGAGGAGAGCCTCGTCGAGGCGGCTGCGGCGAACCGGCGGTGGCTGGTGCAGCGGTGCGACTGGATCGCCCGGCGGGTCGCCGAGTCGTTCGCCCGGTACGGACACGGGTCGCTGCCACCGTGGCCGCTGACCGCCTCGGCGGAGTACGGCGCACCGGTGCCGGAGCTGGAACGTCCCAACGTCGACCGGTTCACCGTCGGCCAGAAGATGTTCACCGGCATGAAGGGCTCCTACGGTGGGCTGCTGATGTTCGGCCTGGCCCTGACCCTGGCCGGCATGCCGATGATCAACCCGATCTCGATCGGTGCCGGTGCCCTGTTCGGCGGCAAGAGCATCCGCGACGAGGGGAAACAGTTGCTGCGCCGTCGGCAGGCGACGGTCAAGGCGGCGGTACAGCGGCACGTCGACGACTTCTTCATCCAGGTCAGCAAGGACAGCCGGGACGCGGCCCGCCGGGCGCAGCGGGTACTGCGGGATCACTTCGCCGCCCTGACCGACGAGTTGCAGACCGCCATCATCGAGTCGCTGCGCAGCGCCAAGGAGGCGGCCGACACCGACGCGGCGGCACGCGAGCGACGCCAGCGGGAGATCCAGCAACGGATGATCCGGCTGGCCGAGCTGTATGAGCAGGCGCAGCAGGTGACCGCCGCCCGCCCGGCGCCGCTGGCGCCGCTGGCATGACCGGCGGGCGACTGGACGCGGGGGTCCGGGACCTGCTGCACCGGGCGCTGCACGGCTACCGCGACAACCCCCGGGCCAGCGAGCTGCTGCGGCACCAGTTGGCCCGCTACGACCAGCCGCTGCGGGTCGCCGTCGTCGGCGGGTGGCGCAGCGGCAAGTCGACCCTGCTCAACGCCCTGATGGGCGAGGAGGTGGCCCCGGTCGACGGGAGCGCCTTCACCTGGTACGAGGACGGGCCGCAGCCGGACGCCACCGGGTACTCCACCAGTCACCCCCCGCAGCGGCTGACGGTGCTGCGCTCCGGCACCGGGATGCGGGTCGACCTCACCGGTTGGCGCGCCGGGGAACTGCGCGACATCGTGGTGCGGTGGCCGGCACGCTCGCTGCGGCAGGTGACGTTGCTGGACACACCGGCGATCGGCGCAGCCGACGAGCAGGCAACGGATCCGGTGCTGGCGCGGGTGCTGCGGGAGGCCGACGCGCTGCTGTACCTGACCCGCGACGCCCGGGGAGCCGACCTGCGGATCCTGGGGGCGACCCGGGAGGGCGTGGTCGGGCAGGCCGCACCCGTCCACACGATCATGGTGCTGTCCCGGGTGGACGAATCCGGTGGTGGTCGGGTCGACGCGCTGCTCGGCGCCCGTCAGCTCGCCCGACGGGCGCTACGTGACCCGCACGTGGACTCGCTCTGCGTGACGGTGGTGCCGTGCAGCGGGCTGCTCGGCCTGGCCGGCCGGGTGCTCGGCGAGACCGAGTTCACCGCGCTGGCGGCCCTGGCCCGGGTGCCGCGCGCCGAGCTTGAGCCGTACCTCCTCTCCGCCGAGCGGTTCGCCCGCGGCGAGCCACCGGCCGGGTTGGACGCGGCCACCCGTAACGCACTGCTGGAGCGGCTCGGCGTGGTCGGAATCCGCCTGGCGACCACGCTCGTCCGCACCGGCTGCGACAACCGGGTGGCGCTGGCCGCCGAGCTGGTCCGTCGCAGCGGGCTCGGTGAGCTACGCGAGTCGCTCAACCGCCTCTTCGTCGACCGCCGGCACGTGCTCAAGGCGCGGTCGGCGCTGACGGCGGTGGAGGCGCTGCTGCGGGACGAACCGGGTCCGGTCACCGGCGACCTGCTCGCCGCGCTGGAGCAGCTGCTCGCCGGTGCGCACGAGTTCGCCGAATCCCGGCTGCTGGCCGCGCTGCGGGACGGCCGGCTCGGATTCGACGCCGAGCTGGCCGCCGAGGCGCGGCGGCTGGTCGGCGGGGACGGTGACGAACCGGCCGCCCGGCTGGGCATCGCGCCCGACGCGACACTGGCGTGGCTGTGGGAGACCGCCGCCGAGGCGCGCTGGCGGTGGCGCGAGCATGCCGAGGATCCCGGAATCGCGCTGCCACAGCGGCGGGGCGCGCAGGTGGTGGCCCGCAGCTGCGAGGGTCTGCTCGCCGACCTGGCCGCCGCCCACGCCCGCTAGCTGGAGTCCCTTGCCGCCTGCGGCGGGCCTCGGCGACGACCGGCCGCGTCGGGGATCGACGATGCCGGGTCAGGCGGGCCGCGCGGGAGCGTGCAGGCCCACCAGACCGGGCACGGCGGCGCGGCCGAGTTCCGCGCCGGTGACCGGATCCTGCCAGCACACCGCTGCCCGCTGGCCCAGGTAGAGGCGAGTGTCGTCCGGGCTGAGCAGGACGCCGGTGACCGGGTCGGCGGTGGCCCGCTCGGCGGTGACGGCGAGACCGGCCAGTTCCACGGCCCGTACGACGGTGCCGGCGCCGAGAAACAGCCGCTCGGCGGAGGCCGCCGCGAACGCCGGACCACTGCCAGCGCCGAGGGTGGCGACGCGGCGTACGGTCAGCTCCTCGGTGGAGATCTCCGCGACGGCGCCGGAGCCGACGTCGGCGACGTAGAGCCGGCCGCCGTCCGGCGCGATGGCCATGGTGTGGCCGTCGGCGGGCCCCTCCCCGAACGGGTGCGGCAGATCCACGCAGTACGCCCACCGCTGTTCCAGGTGCAGCGTGTGCACGAAGGCGTGCACGTCGCTGCCCGGCCGGCCGCTGATCCGGTCCCGGGTGTGCTGATGGTCGGGCTGGTGGGTGTAGAGCGTGTAGAGCACGGCGCGGTTCGGGGCCAGCACCGCCTGCCGTCCGTCACCACGCATCTCCTCCTCCGCGCCCTCCGGCACCGGTGTCTTGGCCCGGGTGAGCAGCGGCCCGGTGACCCCGGTGGCGAGGTCGACCAGGCGTACCCGGTAGCGGTCCGGCGCGGCCGGCGGCAGCCACTCCAGCACGAACAGCCCGGCCAGGTCGTGGGTGAACGCCTCCGGCACCACGTTGCCCGGCAGCCGCAGCCGTTGCCGCACCCCAGCGGCGTCGGCGATCAACACAGGCGTCTCGGCGCGTCCGGCGGGCCGGTCCCCGGTGGCGCTGAGGCGTTCGGTGGTCAGCGCCAGCCGGCTGCCGTCGGTGGAGGCGGTCTGCGGCACCCAGCGGCCCGGCAGCCGTACCCGCTCGGAAGCGTCGCCCCGGCCGGCGTCGACGCGCCACAGGTCGGTGTCGGCGCCGTTGGCGGCGGCCGTCCACACCAGCCGCCCGTCGGCGGTGGCCACTCCGGCGCCGATCCGCTGCCGGTCGGTGCCACGCAGCACGGTCAGGCCGCCGTCGAGGGTGACGAGCAGTGGGTCCGGTAGCGGGTCGGCGGCGGCCGGGGTCGGCTCGCAGCCGACCAGGGTGGCGGCGCCGGCCCCGGCCAGGGCGGTCAGCAGGGTACGCCGCGAGAACGTCGTGTTCGCCATCATGACCCGGTGACACCGGCGGGCCGTCCCGGGTTCCCACCCGGCGCGATGGAACCTCGTCGGCACGAGCGGTGTCAGTAGGGGTGATCCCACCGGAGGTAGCCCTGGACGACGAGCAGTTCGTCACCCGCGCGCAGGCAGGTGACCTGGCGGCGTACGAGTCCCTGGTCGCTCGGCACACCGCGGCCGCGTACCGGACCGCGGTGCTGCTCGGCGCGGGCTCCGATGCCGAGGACGTCATCCAGGAGGCGTTCGTGAAGGGGTACCGCAAACTCGACCGCTATCGCGGCGACTCGTCGTTCCGCTCCTGGCTGCTGGCCATCGTGGCGAACGAGACACGCAACCTGCACCGCAGCCGGGAGCGGCGCGACGGCCTGGCGCTGCGTGCGGCGCGGGTGGCGTCGGGCTCGGAGATCGTCGAGGACGACGCCGTCGGCGCGGTCCTCGCCGGGGAACGCCGAGCCGCCCTCGTGCGGGCCCTGCGATCGCTGCCGTCGCGGGACCGGGAGGTGATCGTCTGCCGGTTCCTGCTGGATCTGACCGAGGACGAGACGGTCACCATGCTGGGCTGGCCCCGGGGCACCGTGAAGTCGCGCACCTCGCGGGCACTTGGGAAACTGCGCGGCCTGCTCGCCGTCGAGGAGGTCAGCCGTGGATGATCTGGAGCGGGAGCTACGCGACCTGTCCGGCTGGCTGTCGACCCCCGAGCCACCGGACGTCACGGCCCGGGTCCGTGCCCGGCTGACCACCGCACCACGCTCCCGCCGCGTCGCGGTCCGACGGCGCTGGCGGTACGCGCTCGCGGCGGCGCTCGCCGCGCTGCTGGTGATGCTGCCGTCGGGACGGGCCGCGCTCGCCGACGCGATGGCGGGCCTGCTGCGCTTCGCCGGCGTCACCATCAGCACCTCGCCCGACCGGACGGCACCGACCGGCGTCCCGTCACCACCGCCGGGACAGCGCACCGCCGCCCTCGACGAGGCTCGCCGGTTGGTGCGTTTCCCGATCCGGACGCCGACCGTGCTGGGTCCGCCCGAGCAGGCGCTGCTGGCCGACCCGGACGGCACCGGCGCATACCGGGTGGCGAGCCTGCTCTACCGGGCCGGCGCCCTGCGCCTGGACACCTTCGACGGCCGCCTCGATCCGGTCTTCTTCAAGCAGGCCGGCGGGTCGGACGCCGAGTGGACGCAGGTGGGCGCGGCCGAGGCGATCTGGCTCGATGGCCCGCACCCGGTCTCCTACGTGGACCGCGACGGGATCACCCACCAGGCGAGCGCCCGCCTCGCCGCCGCGACGCTGATCTGGGCGGACTCCGGGGTGACGTATCGGTTGGAAGGCGATCTGACAATGGCCGAGGCGGTGATGATCGCCACCACCCTGGCGTGACACCGCAGGGTCGATTTGGCATCACGTGACGGTCGTACGCTGCTGGTGACAATTCCGCGCAATCATGCCTGTAAGCGTGATCAACCAGTGCCGCCAGGAGTTGCCTGGCGCCTCCACCCGCCCGTGGTTCGGTATCGCCTTCGTAACGGGCCCACAACGATTCCTCGCGGGTGAGCCCGACGACGGCGCCCGGAGTCCCTACCGGGATTTTTCCGGGACCAGGATGCGAGCTACCAGGTTGCCGAAGCGGTGCGGCGGGGCTCCCGGCCCAGCTTCCGGACGATTCGGACCCCGTAACCGACCAGTGTTTGTTAGCGCAAACACCCTGTCACACAGAGCCACGTTCGTAGCCGCCCTGCTACCGCCACCGATAAACCCGGCTGACCAGCGACGTCGTCACCCCCGACTTCAGGTCACGGAAGTTTCGGAAACGTGTCTTGTTTTTTTCGGACAAGTCTGCGACCGTTTTGGCCGTCGGTGGCCTGGGTCACTCCGAGGTTGATCGCGAGGTGACCGCGAGGCGAGCCCGGACCAGTGCCTGTCGACAGGAAACACCCCTTCGGCGCCGCCACGGCGCACGTGCTGGCCTTCGGCTCGTTCGCAGGGGTGTTTCAGGTTGGCGGACTTGGCAGAGAGGAAGATTGATGAGGGCGAGAAAACTACTGGCTGTGTCGGTAGCCCTGGCGACGGGCGTCCTGGCGACGGCGGCCTGCGGCGGCGACGACTCGGACGGTCGTAACAGCGACGGCTCGGTCACGATGAGCTTCTGGCACAACGCCAGCACCGGGCCGGGTAAGGCATTCTGGGAGAAGACGGTCGCGGACTTCGAGGCCGCCAACCAGAACGTGAAGATTGAGATTCAGTCGATCCAGAACGAGGACCTGGACGGCAAGCTCCAGACCGCCCTGAACTCCGGCGACGCCCCCGACGTGTTCATGCAGCGTGGCGGCGGCAAGATGGCCGCGATGGTCAAGGCCGGCCAGCTGATGGACCTCACCGACTCGATCACCGACGACACCAAGAAGGTGATCTCCGAGGGGTCGTTCACGGCGCAGACGATCGAGGGCAAGGTCTACGCGATGCCGGTGGCCGTCCTGCCCGGCGGCTTCTTCTACAGCAAGGACCTGTTCGCCAAGGCGGGCATCAACCAACCCCCGGCCTCCCTCACCGAGCTTCAGGAGGCCGTGACCAAGCTGAAGGCGGCGAACGTCCAGCCGATCGCCCTCGGTGCAAAGGACGCCTGGCCGGCCGCCTTCTACTACTACTTCTTCGCGCTGCGTGAGTGCAGCTCGGAGACCATCACCCAGGCCGGTCAGACGATGACCTTCGACGACCCCTGCTGGCTCAAGGCCGGTCAGGACGTGCAGAACTTCGCCGCGTCCGAGCCGTTCAACAACGGCTTCCTGACCACCTCCGCTCAGCAGGGCGCCGGCAGCTCGGCCGGTCTGCTCGCCAACAAGAAGGCGGCGATGGAGCTGATGGGCGCCTGGAACCCCGGCGTCATCGCCTCCCTGACCCCGGACCAGAAGCCGCTGCCCGACCTGGGCTGGTTCCCCTTCCCCAGCATCGAGGGCGGTGCCGGTCAGCCCGGCGCGATCCTCGGCGGTGTCGACGGCTACTCCTGCTCGGCCCAGGCTCCCAAGGCCGAGTGCACCGCCTTCCTGAACTACATCGCGAAGACCGACGTGCAGAAGGCCTACTACGAGGCGTTCAACGCGCCGCCGGTCAACAGCGAGGCCCAGGCCGCCGTCACCGAGCCGCACCTGCAGTCCATCCTCGCCGCCTACAACCAGGCGCCGTTCGTCTCGCAGTGGCTCGACACGGTCTACGGGCAGAACGTCGGCAACGCCCTGAACACCGCAGTGGTGAACATGCTGGCCGGCAAGGGGGACCCGCAGAGCATCGTCGACGCGGTCAAGGCCGCCGCCAAGAGGGCGCAGTAGTCCGAACGCCATGTCTGAAACGCAACACGAGAGCGTACGGCTCGCGCCGGACCCGTCACCGGGTCTGACGAAGGTCGGGGGTGACACGCCGGTCGTGTCGCCCCCGGCCCGGCGCCGCCGACGCAAGGGCATCGGCTGGCCGGCCCGGCTGGAAATCGCGCTGATGACGGGGCCGACACTTATCGTGTTCCTGTCGTTCGTCATCCTGCCCGTGGCCATGGCCGCCTACTACGGCTTCTTCAGCTGGCAGGGCTACGGGCCGGCTGAGGACTTCGTCGGATTCCGCAACTACCTGCTGATCTTCGAAGACAGCACCTTCATCGACGCCCTGCGCCACAACGGCATCATCGTGGTGCTGTCCCTGCTGCTCCAGGGGCCGGCGGCCATCCTGCTCGCCCTGCTGCTGAACCGGCAGATGTGGGGGCAGACGCTGATCCGGGTGCTGGTCTTCATCCCGTACGTCATCGCCGAGGTGGTCGTCGGCACCGGCTGGAGCCTGATGCTGCACGGGGAGGGCGTGGTCAACGCCGTCCTCGAGAAGATCGGGCTCGGCTGGCTGCAGAACGACTGGCTCTCCGATCCGAAGATCGCCATGTGGACGCTGATGGGCATCCTCACCTGGAAGTACATCGGCTTCGCCGTCATCCTCTTCCTCGCCGGGCTACAGGGCATCCCGGAGGAACTGACGGAGGCCGCGGCGATCGACGGCGCGTCGTACTGGCAGATCCAGCGACGCATCACACTGCCGCTGCTCGGGCCGACGATCCGCATCTGGGCCTTCCTGTCGATGATCGGCGCCCTGCAACTGTTCGACCTGGTCTACATCATCTGGGGCCAGTACGTGGCGGCGACGGCGGGGACCTCGACGATGGCCACCTACATGGTGGCCAACGGACGAAACGCGGGAGAGTACGGGTACGGCAACGCGGTCGCCGTGGTCCTGTTCTTCATCTCGCTCTTCGCAGCCCTGCTGTACCAGCGGTTCATCCTGCGCCGGGACACCGAGGGCGCGATCACCGGAGGGAGGCGCTGATGGCCGTGACCGCCGTAGCGGGGCGCCGGGCGCCGCGCAGGTCATCCCGGTCCAGGAAGCCGTTCAGCTGGACGGACCCGTCGGTGTACTTCATCGCGCTGCTGCTCATCGCGACGATGCTGGCCCCGGTGGTCTACATCATCCTGGGCGGCTTCCGTACCAACGCGGAGATCACCACCGACCCCGCCGGGCTGCCCACCACCTGGCAGACCCAGAACTACCTCGACGTGCTGACCGGGAGCACCTTCTGGCAGCAGGTCTTCAACTCCACAATCGTGGCCCTGGCCACCACGGCGGGGGTGGTGACGCTCGGTCTGATGACCAGTTTCATCATCGCGCGCTACCGCTTCTGGGGGCGGGGGGCGATGTACGCGCTGTTCGCCGCCGGTCTGATGTTCCCGCTGACGGTGGCGATCACCCCGCTGTACATCCTGGTCAAGAACCTCGGGTTGATGAACACGCTGCCGGGGGTGATCCTGCCGCAGATCGGGTTCGGCATTCCGTTGACCATCATCATCCTGGTCCCGTTCGTACGGGCGATCCCCGACGAGATCCAGGAGGCCGCGTCGATCGACGGTTGCAGCCGACTGGGCTTCTTCTGGCGGATGGTGCTCCCGCTGGCCATGCCGGGCGTCATCACCGTGGCCATCCTGACCTTCATCCAGAGTTGGAACGGATACCTGCTGCCGCTGTTCATCCTGAACCGGGAGGAGACCTTCACGCTGCCCCTCGGCGTGCAGGCGTTCGCCTCGGAGTACTCGGTCGACACGGCCAAGGTCCTGGCGTTCACCTCTCTTTCGATGATCCCGGCGCTGGTCTTCTTCAGTCTGTTCCAACGCCGGATCGTCGGCGGGCTGACCGGAGCCGTGAAGGGCTGATCCGTCAGCGGAAGCGACGGCAGTTCCTCGACGCGCCCGGCTCGCCCGGTCCAGACTCAGGTCTGACCGGGCGAGCCGGGCGCGTCGGCGCGTCGGGCGGTAGCGCCACCCCGGGCGGCGGGGGCTACAAGCGGCCTTGCAGGACCGTGCCCATCCGCAACGCGACCTCCTTGCGCCGGCCCGAGTCACCGATGTCGGCCTTGATGCCGCAGAACTCACCGCTGCCGCACGGGAACCACAGCTCGCCATGGATCTCGTCGTAGACGGCCCCGTCGGCGGATCCGCTCACCGGTTCCCCGATCTCGGCCACCGCCTCGTACTCGTCCTTGGACAGCACCGACGCGTGGATCGCTTCCCCACCGGAGGTCGCCGTCCACACGCAACCGCCGAGTTGGTAGTCGTGCTGCCCGCCGTCGTGCGCCCCGATCGCGTCCGCGACCTCGTCCGTGGTGAGGCGTTCACACTCCTCACCCTTCGGCTCGGTCAGCGACCCGGCGTCGTCGTCCGGCGCGGCACCGTCGACGCTCTCCGCGGCGCCCGGAGCCGCCCCCGGCGTCGAAGAACCTGAGCCGGCATCGCTCCCACACGCCACGAGCATGGCGAGCACCCCACCGACGACCGCAGCCTTGGCCAGCCTTCTGAGGATCTCCACAGGTCATCCCTCCGCCGCGGCACCGCTTGCCGCCGATGACCAACTTCAGCACGACCAGCCGAAACTTGAATCGGTAGATTCCCCCGGCTTTGCCGGGATCCGGCCGCGCTGTCAGGTGACGGGTGGGACGGCCAACATCGCCAGCGGCACATGGTGCTGCCCGGCGTGGATGTCGTGGTCGCGCAGGCTGCCCTGCACCACCGGCCGCGGGAACGAGATCTTCACGACGTTGAGCGACGGAATCCGGTAGAACTGGACGTCCTGCGCCGGGACGCCGTAGAGGCGGGCGATCACCGAGGCGTCCAGGAACGCTGGATCAGCGACCACCGCGTAGGCGTCGGCGTCGCGGGCGAACACCTCCATCGTCACCCAGAACGGACCGGCGTTCTTGGACCGGACCTCCAGCGCGAGATCGGCGACCACGGTCATCGGTTGTCCTCCAGGCAGACGCGGAACAGGCTGGTCGGCGACGACACCTCGACGACGTGGTTGAGCACGAACTCGTACACCGCTCCGCGTTCCGTCTCGGCCGGTGACGTGGCGAAGGCGAGGCTGGGCAGGTAGTCCATGTCCGGCGTGGGCAGGTGCAGCATCAGTGGGTTGGCGACCTTCGCGACCGCGGTCGCGGTCGCCTGGTCCGCCGCACGCACCAGGAGCATCACGCCCACCTCGCGGGGCGGGCCGGTGGCCGGGTCGAGGTCGCCGAGGATCGCGTCGTACCCGTAACGGCGGATGTCGAAGCTGTAGTCGCCCTCGCCCAGCCCGATGGTCCCGGCCACCCACTCGATGATCATCTTGCGGAGCAGGGCGGTCCAGGTGTCGATCTGGCCGAGGATGTGCGGATCGCGGATGGCGGTGAACGACATCGTCTCGTACCCGGTGATCCGGGCGCCCTCCAGCTTGATGGTGTGCTGCGCGGCGGGCTCGAACCGGGAACCCTCGACACGGACGCGCCGCTCGTCCAGGGCGCGGTAGACCGCGTCGCCGACCTCGATGGTGCCGGCCGGCTCACGCATGGTGAACGGGTTTACCGTCTCGTAGAGCATGTGCGCCGCTACCGAGGTGGGTGTGCAGGCATTGGTCGGATCGAGCGGCTCGATTGTGAAACCGGTCGCGTCCACGGTGGCCAGCACACCGCCGGCACGCGGGTTCGTGGTGCACTGTCCGCCACACTCGACGATCTTCGCGGCGTGCCACACGGGTCCGGCCGGCATGCCCTTGAGCAAGGGATAGGCGGCGGCCACGGCCGTGTCGGTGGCCCGTCCGGCGAGGACCACGTCGGCGCCGGCGGTCAGGGCCGCGGCGATCGGTTCGTGGCCCATCATCCCGACGATGTTGGTGCAGCTGTCCAGTGTCACCCGGTCGAGGTCGCCGGCTGGCGGCAGGGGACGGATCCGGTCCAGATCAAGGTCGGCGGCCTGCTGCGAGCTGTAGATCGTGGCCAGCCGCAGGTCCAGGCCCTCTGCGGCGAGGATCTCCCGGGTGATGCCGGCGACCCAGTCGACACCGGCATCGGTGCCGCTGGTGCCGCACGAGCCGACGATCAGCGGAATGCCGGCCGTGGCCGCCGCCCGCAGCAGCAGGCGCAGGTCGCGGGCGACCGCGGCGCGGGCGGTCTTGGCGGTGCCGGTGCCCAGGTAGTAGGGCCCGGAGTCGGTCGAGCCGCCGTCCACGGCGATCACGTCGGCGCCGAGGGCCAGTCCACGTTCGACGGTCTCGGGCGGGAAGCCGGCGCCGAGCATGCCGACCGGCACGAGGATGCGTACGGAGTCAGGGTTGGTGGCCATCGTTCCTCAATTCTTGGCGATCGCACGGCCGGCCTGCCGGCCGGAGAAGAGACAGCCGCCCAGGAAGGTGCCCTCCAGGGCGCGGTAGCCGTGCATGCCACCGCCACCGAAGCCGCTGGCCTCACCGGCGGCGTAGAGGCCGGGAACCGGCTGCCCGGTGGCGTCCAGGACCCGCCCGTCGAGGTCGGTGTGCAGGCCGCCGAGGGTCTTGCGGGTGAGCACGTGCAGGCGTACGGCGATCAGCGGTCCGGCCTTCGGGTCGAAGATCCGGTGCGGCGGGGCGGTCCGCATCAGCCGATCCCCCCGGTAGTTCCGGAAGTTCCGGATCGCGGCGAGTTGCAGGTCCTTGGTGAACGGGTTGTCCAGTTGCCGGTCACGTGCCTCGACCACCCGCCGCACCTCGGCCGGGTCCAGCAACGGCGTCTCCGTGAGCGCGTTCATCCCGTTCACCAGTTCGTCCAGGTCGGACGCGACCACGAAGTCCGCGCCGTGGTTCTTGAACGCCTCGACCGGCCCCGGCGCACCGGCCCGGATCCGGCCGAGCACCTGGCGGACGCTGCGCGCGGTCAGGTCCGGGTTCTGCTCCGAGCCGGAGAGCGCGAACTCCTTCTCGATGATCTTCTGAGTCAGCACGAACCAGCTGTGGTCGTACCCGGTGGACCGCAGGTGAGCCAGGGTGCCGAGGGTGTCGAGCCCGGGCGAGAGCTCCGCCGGCAGCCGACGGCCGAGGGCATCCAGCCAGATCGAGGAGGGTCCGGGGAGGATACGGATGCCGTGCCCGTCCCAGATCGGGCTCCAGTTCTGCACGCCCTCCACGTAGTGCCACATCCGGTCCGGGTTGATCACCGCGCCGCCGGCCGTCGCCGCGATGTCGATCATCCGGCCGTCCACATGGGCCGGCACCCCGGAGATCATGTGCGTGGGCGGCGTGGCGAGCCGCTCCGGCCAGTTGCGGCGGACCAGGTCGTGGTTGCCGCCGATGCCGCCGGAGGTCACGACCACCACCGGCGCGGACAGTTCGAAGTCCGCGACGACCGTCCGGCTGGTGGCGGTGCCGCGTTCCGCGCCGCTCGGTTCGAGGACCTTCCCGCGTACGCCGGACACGACGCCGTTGGTACGCACGATCTCGTCGACCCGGTGCCGGAACTTGACCGTCACCTTCCCGGCGCGCACCTTGGCGACGAACGGCGCCAGCAGCCCCGGCCCGGTACCCCAGGTGATGTGGAAGCGGGGCACCGAGTTGTTGGCACGCTCCGCCCAACCGACGATCGGGAACAGTTTGACGCCGAGCTGGCGCAGCCAGGCGCGTTTCTCACCGGCGGCGAAGTCGACGTACGCCTCGGCCCAGCGTCGGGGCCACTCGTCCTCGGGCCTGTCGAAACCGGCGTTACCCAGCCAGTCCTGCCAGGCCAGCTCACGCGAGTCGCGGATGCCCATCCGGCGCTGCTCGGGCGAGTCGACAAGGAACAGGCCACCGAACGACCAGAACGCCTGGCCGCCGAAACTCTGCTCGGGCTCCTGATCGAGCAGGAGGACATGGTGCCCGGCGTCCACGAGTTCGGCGGTGGCGACGAGCCCGGCCAGGCCGGCCCCGACAACGATCACATCAGCTGTCATCTTCTCTGCTCCGGGTCGATCAGGTGGGCGTTGACAGAGGTCCGCGGGTTACCGGCCAGGGCGGCGACCAGTTCGCGCGCCCCGCACCGGCCCGAGTCGCGGCGGGCCTCGGTGGTCTGGCCGGCCATGTGCGAATAGACGGTGATGCCGTCGACTCCGCGCAGCACGCTCTCGGCGGGCAGCGGTTCGACGTCCACCACGTCGAGGGCCGCCCCGGCGATCCGGCCGGACCGGACCGCCTCGGCCAACGCGACGACGTCGACGATCGGCCCGCGTGCCGTGTTGATCAGGTGGGCGGTCGGTTTCATCCGGGCCAGCGCCGCAGCATCGATCAGGTGCCGGGTGCGCGGGGTCAGCGCGGTGTGGATCGACACGTAGTCGGCGTCGCGGAGCAGGTGTTCCAGCGGGATCTCGTGGCCCAGCACCGTCATGCCGAACGCCTCGGCGAGTGGTCGCACCCGCTGGGCCACCGCGCCACGACCGATCAGGCCGAGGGTCTTGCCGCGCAGTTCGTGCCCGTCCTGGCGCGGCCAGTCGCCGGCCGCGACACCGACCGCCATCGGGACCAGATGCCGCGCCTGGGCAAGCAGCAACGCGATGGTGTACTCGGCGACCGCGTTGGCGTTGATCCCCGGCAGGTTGCTGACGCTGATGCCGAGACGGGTGGCGGCCGGTACGTCCACCGAGTCGTATCCGACACCGGTGCGCACAATCGCCCGCAGCCCGGGCGAGGCCGCCAGCACCTGCTCGGTCATCGGCTCGTTGGCGATCAGCGCGCCGTCGGCGCCGGTCAGCGCGGCGATCAGGTCCGCCGGCCGGCGCGACCCGCGCATCGGGTCGTGCCGGGTGGTGCAGCCCTGGCCGGTGAGGTAGGTGTCCACCTCGTCCCCGGGGCGCAGGTAGTCGGTGGTGATCAGAATGGTCGACATCGGCTCTCTCTCAACGTGACAGGGCGGGGGTCGTCTCGCGGACCCGTACCAGACGGGCCAGCCGGATCACCACCACACCGGCGAGGGTGGCCAGCACGGCGATGTCGAGCAGCATCCAGTTCCAACCGACGAGGTCGACCGCCGCGCCGACAAGCGCCGGACCGGCGAAGCCGCCCAGGTACCAGGTGACCGCGTAGAGCCCGGTGTAAGCGCCGAGCATCCGGCTGGACGGGGCCAGGTTCCACAACGCGACCGCCGCGTTGATCAGGAATCCGGCGGCGCCCATGGCGGCGACGCAGAACAGCACGACCGTGCCGGTGGGGGTCCGCACGACGGCGCCGGCCGCGAGCGCCGCGGCGAAGACGGCGATGCCGATCAGGATCACCCGCAGCCGGCCGAAGCGCTCGGCCGCCAGCGCGGCCGGATAGGCCGCGATCAGGTACGCGACGCCGCTGGGCAGGGTGAGCCCGCCCGCCTCACCGCGGGTCAGGCCGAGCACCTCCATGCCGTACGGGGTCATCAGTGACCGGGACGCGAACCAGGCGCCGCCGAAGAGGAAGACGGTGAGCAGCAGCAGTACCCGCCGCCGGTCCCGGCTGGTGACCAGTTCGGTGATGACCCGCCACAGTGGCGACTTCGTCTGGTCAGGTCCGGCGGTCGCGTCCTCGGCCACCGCGGCCCGATAGGCCGGGGATCGGCTGTCGCGTACCTTGACGATCATCACGGCGGTGACGACCAGCATGATCGCCGCTGGGATGACGAAGGCCGCCCGGGGGTGGTCGTCCACCACCAGGAGGCTGATCAGTGACGCCACGATGATGGTCAGCGAAGTGGCGATCTTGACGATGGCGTTGGTCCGGCCGCGTCGGTGCGGCGGGACGAAGTCAGGGGTCAGCGCCTCGGCGAGCGGTCGCATGGTGTTCGCGACCAGCGCGTAGCAGACCATCACCGCGACCAGCGTGACCAGCGAGGTGGTCCAGGGCAGGAGCAGGAAGAGCAACGCGCCGAGGGGCATGCCCAACGCCAGGTACGGGATGCGCCGACCCCATCGGGTCCGGGTGTTGTCCGACCGGTTGCCGATCCAGGGCTGGATGAAGATCCCCAGCAGGTTGTCCATGCCCATCAGCACGCCGACGAGCGCGGCGCTCGTGATGTGCTCGCGCAGCAGAACGGGCACCTGGTTGTCGTAGAAGTTCCAGGTCGACTCCTGCGCGAACAGCGCGAGAGCGATGAAGAACGTGATCTTCCGGTATGACACCTCGTCGCGAGTCTTCATGTCGGCCATGTCACCTCCACGTAACGTGTGCCGCGTCACGCTAGTTTGCTATAGCAAAGTCGTCAACCGTTGCATGCAACTTAGGCAATGGCATGAGTTAGGGTGTGGCCATGACAGTCACGGAGACGCTCGCCGATCAGGCGTACCGTCAGGTCCGCGCCGCCATCGCCGCCGGTGAGCTCACAGCGGGAGAGAAGGTGACCGAGCGCGGCCTGGCCGAACGCCTGGCGATCAGCCCCACCCCGGTCCGCGAGGCGCTGCGGCGGCTGGAGTCCGACGGGCTGATCGAGCGCATCGGGCCGCGTACCGTGCTGGTCGCCGAGATCCGTGACGCCGCCATCGACGACCTCGCCGAGGTCGAGGTCGGCCTGCGCGGCCTGGTCGCCCGGTTCGCCGCCCGGCATGCCACGGCGGACCAGCTCGACGCCCTCGACGAGATCCTCGACCGGGCTGACGACCTGCTGATCCTGCTCAAGGAACGCCGCACCCAGGGCATGCCGACCGAGCGGCACCTCAACGCCCTGCTCGACACCATGGTGGAGTTCAACGAGACGGTGAACGCCTGCGCCCACAACCCGGTCCTCGTCCGGATGCTCGACCAGAGCCGGGTGTTCACCCGCCCGCAGCGGCGGGAACTGCTGTTGCAGCGGGTGGCCGAGGACGACACCTTCGGCATGGAGCGTTACACCAGCCACCGCGCCCTGGTCCGGGCACTGCGGGCTGGCGACTCCGCCGCCGCCGAACGTATCGCCATCGCGGACGCCCAGGGCGGCCTCGACGCACTGCGGAGGGCCCGATGAACCACCGGATCGCCGTCATCCCCGGCGACGGGATCGGCAAGGAGGTCGTACCGGCCGGAATCGAAGCCCTGGAGGCGACCACCGGGCGCTTCGGCCTCCGGCTTGAGTTCACCGACTTCGGTTTCGCCAGCGCTGAGTACTGGCAGCGACACCAGCGGATGCTCCCGGCCGACTGGGAGGAGACGCTGCGCGCCTTCGACGCCATCTACTTCGGCGCGGTCGGCTGGCCCACCGTGGTGCCCGACCACATCTCGCTCTGGGGCAGCCTGCTCCAGTTCCGGCGCACCTTCGACCAGTTCGTGAACCTGCGCCCCTGCCGGCTCATGCCCGGCGTCCGCAGCCCCCTCGCCGACCGCGAGCCCGGCGACATCGACTTCCTGGTGGTACGCGAGAACACCGAAGGGGAATACTCAAGCGTCGGCGGGCGCATCTTCGAGGGCACCGACCGGGAAACCGTGCTCCAGGAGACGGTGATGACCCGGATCGGCGTCGACCGGGTGCTGCGCTTCGCCTTCGAGCAGGCACAGAACCGCCCGCGACAACACCTAACCTCAGCCACCAAGAGCAACGGCATCGCCATCTCGATGCCGTACTGGGACGAGCGGGTGGCCGCGATGAGCGAGCGGTTTCCCCGCGTACGGGTCGACAAGTTCCACATCGACGCCCTCGCCGCCCAGTTCGTACTGCACCCCGAATGGTTCGACGTGGTCGTCGCCAGCAACCTCTTCGGTGACATCCTCTCCGACCTCGGCCCGGCCTGCACCGGCACGCTCGGCATCGCGCCGAGCGCCAACGTCAACCCCGACCGCCACCACCCGAGCCTCTTCGAACCGGTGCACGGCTCCGCACCGGACATCGCCGGCCAGGGCATCGCCAACCCGATCGGCCAGATCTGGTGCGGCTCGATGATGCTGGACCACCTCGGCCATTCCGAGGCCGCCGCCCACCTCCTCGGTGCCGTCGAGGACGTCCTGGCGCTCGGGCCGAAAGAGGCGCCCCTCACCCCCGACCTGCACGGCACCGGCACCACCGCCGAACTGGGCCACGCAATCGCCGAACGCGTCCGGGAACGCTGAATCCCTTCGGCGTCCGTCGGGGATTGCCCGGTTGTGGGGCAGTACCGCTCGGAGTCAGTGCTGGACGAGCCCGCCGACCGGGACCGGCAGAACGTGCCCGGTTTTCGGACGCGTCCGCGCCAGGGCGAGGCCGACGTCCACGAGGGAGGATCGGCACAGGTGAACCACCTCCGCTATCGGAGTCCAGACCGATTCGGCGGTCGCGCCGTTCGGCTCCGGCCGGAGGACCCCGCCGGTGATGCGGACCTGGTAGAAGATGCCCACATTCTGGTGCTCGCGTCCGGACCGTGCCTCGGCGGCGGGAATCACCCGGGAGTCCACCCCCAGCAGGCGTTCGACCACACCATCACAGCCGGTCTCCTCGGCAACCTCCCGAAGCACCGCGTCGAACGGATCCTCCGCGTGCTCGACCCGGCCGCCCGGAAGGGACCAGTTCGTCTCGCCCGACGGCCACACGCAACGGACGAGCAACACCCGCTCATCGTCGATGCACACGGCGTAGGCGGCCAGCCGGAAACTCATCCCAGCAGTGGTCCCCGTGCGCGGACCCGGAACGGCGGAAGCCCCGCCACGCTGGTCATATGTTGGCGAGCAGCACGTCGAGTGGCTGGGGCACGGTGTCCCGGGCGACAGCGGCCTCGACGAGCAGGCGGGCGTAGCGCAGGTTGCGGCGCGAGCTGCTGCGCAGGAACCGCCACAGCTGCGCGTCGGGATCCCGGCCGCGCCAGGCGGGCTGGCTCTGGAACCCACGGAACTGGCGCAGGTCGCCCTGGGCCTCGAAGAGGGCTTCGACACCCGCGCTGCCGACGGCACGGATCAACTCATCCTCCAGGTCGGCGACGCAGACGAAGAAGCCGAGCTGCGCCAGCTCGGCGCGGGTGCGGGGCGTACCGACACCCGCCTCGGTCAGCCCACGCCGGAAGATCTCCTCCTCCCGCAGGTCACACAGGCCGGCGAGGCGCAGACCGGTCCCGGGTGGGCCCAGCCTGGTCAGGAAGCGACCGATCGCGTGGGCCCCGCCGATCGGGACGATGACGGTCCGCTCGGCGGCGAGATCGCGGCCACGAGCGGCCGCCAGCGTTTCCAGGGCGATCTGGTCGCTGATGCCCTCGACGAGCACCACGGCCACGGCCGACTCGACCTGTGCCAGAGCCCGGGCGGTGGCCTGCATCGATGCGGCGTTGCCACCCAACGGCCCGTCCAGGCCGGTCCGGGCCGGCTCGCGACGCGAGGTGACATCCATGGTGGGCCTCCCCCGTCCGGTCGGCGGTGGAGCCCCGCGACGGGCGACAAAGACAAAGGCAGAGAGTCGCCTCCCTGCCACTCCTAACGTATAGCGCACCGGGGGGCTTGTGGCAAGACCCGGGTTCTGCCGCAGAATCGTCGGCCGGACACGGGACCGACGAAGAAACGGGGGCACATCGTGCGGGAGCTGTCGACGTACGGGACGACCGGGCAGTACGTGTTGGGCCTGCACGACATCGATGGGACACAGCTCGGGGTCGTGGGCGGCAAGGGCGCTCACCTGGGCGTGCTGACGCGGATCGACGGCCTCCGGGTGCCGGCCGGCTGCTGCGTGACCACGGCCGCGTTCCGACGGGTCATGGCCGAGGTGCCCTCGATCGACGATCGGCTCGATCAGCTGGCGCGGCTGGACCCGGACGACCGGGACGCGATCCGGGCGCGCAGCGCCGAGATCCGGCACGCCATCGAAGCCGTTCCCGTGCCGGGTGAGCTGGCGGCGACGATCGCCGCCGCCGTCGACGAACTCGACGGTCAGGCCGGGTACGCCGTCCGGTCCAGCGCGACCGCCGAGGACCTGCCGACGGCCTCCTTCGCCGGTCAACACGACACGTACCTGAACGTGCTGGGCGCGACCGCGGTCGTCGAGCACGTCCGCCGGTGCTGGGCGTCGCTGTTCAGCGAGCGGGCGGTGACCTACCGCCAGCGCAACGGCGTCGACCACCGTACGGTCCGGATGGCCGTTGTCGTGCAGCGCATGGTCTTCCCGGACGCGGCCGGCATCCTGTTCACCGCCGACCCGGTCACCGGCAACCGGAAGGTCTCCTCCGTGGATGCCAGCTACGGCCTCGGCGAGGCTCTGGTCTCCGGCCTGGTCAACCCGGACGTGTTCACGGTGCGCGACGACGAGATCGTCGGCCGGGCGGTCGCCACCAAACGACGGGCCCTTCACGCCCTCCCCGACGGTGGTACGCGGGAACAGCCGGTCGACCCGCAGCGGCGGGAGCAGCCGACCCTGACGGACACCCAGGTCGTACGGCTCGCGCAGCTCGGGCGGCGGATCGAGGCACATTTCGGCTGCCCGCAGGACATCGAGTGGTGCCTGGTCGGCGACGCCTTCCAGATCGTGCAGAGCCGGCCCATCACGACGCTGTTCCCTGTCCCGGCAACCGGCGACCAGGACAACCACGTCTTCGTCTCGGTCGGCCATCAGCAGATGATGACCGATGCCATGAAGCCGCTGGGGCTGTCGATGTGGCAGTTGACGGCCATGGCACCCATGCAGGCGGCCGGCGGGCGGTTGTTCGTCGACGTCACGCAGCGGCTGGCCTCCCCCGCGACCCGTGCCGCCCTGCTGGAGCTCATGGGTAAGGGCGACCCGCTGGTCAGGGATGCGCTGGAGACCATCCTCGACCGCCCCGACTTCATTCCGAACCGGCCGGACCCATCCGCCCCGACGCGGCCCGAGGCGCAGACCGGTGGCGCACCGGCCGCCGGCCCAGCGGTCACTGCGATCGACACGGACCCGGCCATCGTCGCCGGACTGGTCGAGCGCAGCCAAGCCTCCGTCGCCGCCCTGCGGCGCGACATCCGGACGAAGGCGGGCACGGCGTTGTTCGACTTCCTGACAACCGCGTTCCAGGAGCACAAACGAGTCCTCAGTGACCCGCTGAGCATGCAGGCGATCATGGCCGGGATGGAGGCCACCTGGTGGCTCAACGACCACCTCCGGGAGTGGCTGGGCGAGAAGAACGCGGCCGACACGCTGACCCTCTCCGCCCCCGGCAACGTGACGTCGGAGATGGGGCTGGCGCTGCTCGACGTCGCCGATGTGATCCGCCCGCACCCCGCGGTGGTGGCGTTCCTGCATGACGTCGAGAGTGAGAGCTTCCTGGACGAGTTGCCCAGGCTGCCCGGCGGCACCGAGGCGCGCCACGCCATCGAGGCGTACCTCGACCGGTACGGGATGCGCTGCGTCGGCGAGATCGACATCACCAGGCCACGGTGGCGCGAACGTCCCGCCACGCTGCTGCCGGTACTGCTGGAACACGTCCGGCACGCCGAGCCGGGGGCCGCCGAGCGTCGTTTCGAGCAGGGCCGGCAGGCTGCGGAGCAGAAGACGCAGGAGGTGCTGTCCCGGCTGCGCGCCCTGCCGGACGGGGAGCGCAAGGCCACCGAGACCAAGCGGATGATCGACCGGGTCCGGACCTTCGCCGGCTATCGGGAGTACCCGAAGTACGACATCATCAGCCGCTACTTCGTCTACAAGCAGGCCCTGCTGGCAGAGGCCGAACGTCTCGTCGAGGCACGAGTGATCCGCGAGAAGGAGGACGTCTTCTTCCTCACCTTCGACGAGTTCCACGACGCCGTACGCACCAACCACGTCGACGACCGGCTCATCCGGCAGCGCCGGGAGGAGTTCCGGTCGTACCAGGCGCTCCGACCACCTCGGGTGCTCACCTCGGAGGGTGAGGCCGTCGCCGGAGCGTACCGACGCGACGACGTGCCGGCCGGCGCCCTGGTCGGCCTGCCGGTCTCCACCGGGACCGTGGAAGGGCGCGCCCGGGTCATCCTGGATCTGGCCCAGGCCGATCTCGAACCGGGCGACATCCTCGTCACCACCCACACCGATCCCAGTTGGACGCCCCTGTTCGTCGCCGTCGCCGGCCTGGTGACGGAGGTCGGCGGGCAGATGACCCACGGCGCGGTGATCGCCCGAGAGTACGGCCTGCCAGCCGTGGTCGGGGTGGCAGACGCCACCCGACTGATCCCCGACCGGCAGCGGATCCGGGTGCACGCCACCGACGGCTACGTGGAGATCTTGACCCGATAGACGCCCTCCCCTGGAGATGAAAGGCTCATCGAGTGGTCAAGTTCCCCGATGTCGCAGCTGACGAACGCAGCACCCTGGAGCAGTTCCTCGACTTCCATCGCCAATGCGTCCTCGACACCTTGGATGGGCTCAGCCGTCACGAGATGGCGGCCAGGCTCCTGCCGGCTACGGAGTTGACCATCGGCGGCATCGTCAAGCATCTCGCGCGCGTGGAAGACCTCTGGTTCCAGGAAAAGCTTCTCGGTGCCCCGGTGCCCGAGCCCTGGGCGTCGGCGCCGCTGGACGCCGACCCCGATTGGGACTTCCACTCCGCTGGCGAGGACTCCCCCGCCGACCTGGCAGCGTTGTACGCGACCGCGTGCCAACGGAGCCGACGTGCCGCCGCCGGCTACGCGAACCTCAGCGATCGGGCGGCAAAGCCGTCGTTCGGCGGCGGGCCGGTGAGCCTACGGTGGATCCTCGTGCACATGATTGAGGAGACCGCCCAGCACCGCGGACACCTGGACCTTCTCCGAGACGCCCTCGATCGGAGGGCCGGTTCACCGGTTGCCGTACAGCTACCAGCCCAGGCCGAGGGCCCGCGCGGTGAAGAGGGCGGCCAGCCAGCCCCACCCCGGGATGACGATGGCGCGCTGGATGAGGCCGAGGCGTGGTGACACCTCCTCCCACGCCCTGCCGAACCAGCCGAATCCGACGAACAGGGCGACGGCGAGACCGGCTGAGACGATCCGCCACGACGTCCCGGGCAGCGTGAACGCTCCGATCGCCACGGCGAGGGGCAGGGACAGGAAGACGACGGCGCCGGCGAGGTCGTGGAGTCGGTGCTGGGCGCTGTGCTCCTCGGGTATCCCGGCCGGAGCACCCGGCGGATATCCGAGCATCGGGTCCATCCGGAACAACCCGGATGCGACGAGGGCGAGCCCGAAGACGGTCAGCACCACACCGAGCAGAGTGCTCGGCCCGTCGAGGAGCACCCCGACCGCCCCCGCCGTGATCGCCGAGCCGGAGACGACGAAATTCGTCGTCTGGATCCAGCCTCGCCGGCCGAGCGCCAGCGCGCTGATCGGGTGGCGTGCCGAGGCGTAGTCCGGTCGACTCCAGCCGTCGGCGAGGAACACCAGCACGAACAGCACTGCACCGATGGCGCCTGCCCACAAGGCCACGTGACTTCTTCCTGCCGTCTGCCGGGCTCTCCGGCGGCTTCAGTACATCGCGTCAGCCCCCCGGCCGGACAGTGCCGCTCGTCATGAGGTCGCGCAGGGCGAAGCGCAGGTATCCGGACTACTCCCCTACACGAATCGCGGCGACAGCAACGGGGAGGTACGACGTCGCCGTCCGGTCGATGATCCGGGTGACCGATCCACCTTGCCCGTCGATACGACAACCCATAGCCTTGATTCGCAGACGTCTATGGATCACCACCCGCGGCGTCGCGAGGGTGTGGCTGCCCGCGTTCCCGCTGGCCGTACCGCCGGGTGGTTGCAGCGACGGGGGATTCCTTGATGCGACGACCGACGACGTGGACGATCCGGCTGGCCACCGCCCTGGTCGCCGTTGGCGGCCTGGTGGCGGCGACGGCTGGGGGCGGCATCGCGCACCGGCCCGCCACCCCACCCACCGCCGTGGTCGACTGGAACGCCGAGCGGCAGACGGTAGACGGCTTCGGCGGGTCCTTCGCCTTCCACAAGGCGGGCGGCGTGCAGCGGCTCGGCGAGCCGCTCACCTCGCAGATGCTTGACATGATCTTCGACGACCGGGCCGGGATCGGCCTGGACATCGTGCGCGTCATGGTGGGCGACGGCGGCGTGTGGGGCGACCAGCTCTACGACGGGCCGACGCAGACGATCGAGCCAGAGCCGGGCGCCTTCGTGTGGGACCGGCCCGACTGGGCGCAGCGCAAGGCCGACTTCGACGCGTACCAGGTCTGGTTGATGCGACAGGCGCAGGCGCGCGGCGTCGAGACGATCCTCGCCAGCGTGTGGAGCCCACCTGCGTGGATGAAGCAGAACAACAGCGTCACCTCCGCCAGCCCCACCGGCGCACCGAACAAGCTCCGACCCGACATGTACCAGGCGTTCGCGGACTACCTGGCGGAGTACGTGCTCGGTTACGAGCGCGAGTTCGGGATCAGGATCACGCACCTCTCTCCGACCAACGAACCCGACATCTCCACCGGTTACTCCAGCTGCCAGTGGACCACCGAGGAACTACGCGTCCTGGTCCGCGACCACCTCGGTCCCACCTTCGAACGACGGGGCGTCACCGCGAAGATCGTGCTCGGCGAGGGCGTCGGCTTCCACGAGGGGTACGCGCTGCCCGCGATCACCGACCCGGCGGCGAACCGGTACGTCGACGTCGTCGCGGCGCACGGCTACGCCGGGCTGATCGACGGCGCCACCCGGGCCGCGCCCACCGCGTTCACCACCTCGCACACGCTGGGCAAGACCATCTGGCAGACCGAGTACATGAACCAGGGCGCGCCGCGCGACCGGCTGTTCGTCAACAACACGATAAGCGACGGCCTGCGCTACGCGACCCTGATCGGCAACCTGTTCGACGAGACCCGGCTGGGCGCGTACTTCTGGTGGTGGCCGGTGGCGAACAACGGTGCGGACGGCTCGGACCTGATCCGCCTGGTCAACACCGGCACCCCGCAGAGCGGCAACCCGACCGAGACCGGCCAGTACCGCATCTTCAAGCGGTACTACACATTCGGCCAGTACAGCCGCTTCCTCGACCCCGGCGACGTGATGATCGACGCCACCAGCACGCCCGCGCCCGGGGTGACGGTCACCGCGTACAAGGACGAGTCGACGCACGACTTCACCATCGTCGTGGTCAACAACAACCCGAACGACGTCCCGCTCACCGTCGACCTCACCGGCGGCTTCCCGCTGCCACCGGAGACCAGGCAGGACTGCAAGCGAGGCGGCTGGGCCAGCTTCGTCAACCCGACCTTTCGCAGCCAAGGCGAGTGCGTCTCTCACGTCGCCGCCGGGAAGGGTCCACGTCCGTCGGTGGTGCCGTACCGCACGTCGGGCAACGAGAACATGAAGAAGCTGGCCGCCATCCGCACCCACGGCGGATCCTTCCGCACGCATCTGCGGGGTCACAGCGTGACCACGTTCGTGCCGAAGTGGTCCGAGCTGCCCGCACTGCCCGACCGCAAGGACGTCTTCTCCACCTATCTGGCCGAGGAGAACGACGGGCAGTCCCCCGGGCTGCGGGTGACCAGGACGCCCGAGCACGGCAAGGTCGTCACGGGCGTACGCGACGGCAGCCACCTCCGCTGGGCGAACGTCAACTTCGCGGACGGCTCGGCGGCGGGCTTCGCCGACCAGAAGGGCCAACTTCGCCTGCACGCCACCGTCGCCCCGATGGCCGGCGGCGTCATCGAGGCACGGATCGGCAGCCCGGACGGGCCGCTGGTCGGCTCGATGACCGTACCGCCGGGGTCCGGCGCCGACTGGGTCACCGCGACGACAGAGATCGACACCAGCCCGCAGGCCGCGAACGGCTTCCACGACCTCTACCTGGTCTTCACCGGCGGTGCCGGCACCCTCTTCACTGTGGACCGCGCCGAGTTCAGCGACTGACCATACGCCGGCTGGGCGTGCACACGGTCGCGCTCAGCGCCGCCACCCTCCCAATCACCCGCCTGCTCGCCAACGGCGGCATCCACCGCTGACGGAGACGCCCACGCCGCAGGCACCGGCCGGCCGGGCACCCTCCGCCACGGGCATTCCTCCCCGCAGGAATTCCGGCGGCAGCATCCGCCGGTCGTCACCCTCGGCGACATCACGTCCGACCGCCAACCTACCCACACCCCGCTTTGCTCTGCTTCAACCGACGCAACAGTCACGCTCTGTGTCGCCGCCCGGTCGAACGGCAGATCACCACCGATGCGCCACTGCTGCTCAACGGCTATTGCGTGGGTTGAAGCAGAGCAAAGCGTGGCTAGTGCAGCTCGGGAGGGCGGCCGGGAGTGACACGCTGAGTGAGTTTCACCCAGGGTCATCAACAAGCTGGATGCAGACCGATGTCCTGACGGACGGCCCGGCCGGTGCCCCCGGCCGGGCCCGCACCGTCACGCCAGCCGGGCGGGCTCTCGGGCCAGCAGCGCGCGTAGCGCCCGGACCACGTCGGCCGGGGCCTCCTCGGCCATGAAGTGGCCGCAGGTGACCGTCTCGTGCACCAGGTCCGGCGCCCAGCCACGCCACAACCCGGCGGCGTCGTACCCCAGAGCCGCACCCCAGTCCTGCTGAAGCACCGTCACCGGCATCCGCAGCCGGTTACCGGCCGCCCGATCGGCCCGGTCGTGAACGACGTCGACGCCCGCGGTGGCCCGGTAGTCGGCGACGATCGAGTCCACCGACGCGCGGGACGCCGCGAGGTAAGCCGCACGTACGTCGGCGGGAATGGCACCGGGGTCACGGGTCCAGACGTCCAGAAAGTGGCCGAAGAAGGCGTCGGCGCTCGCCGCGATCATCTGTTCGGGCAGGCCGGGTGGCTGCGCCATCAGGTACAAATGGAAGCCGACCGCCGCGTCCACGCCGTGCAGCACGTCCCACATGTCGAGGGTGGGCAGCACGTCGAGAATGGCGAGACGGGTGATGCGTTCCGGGTGGTCGAGTCCGGCACGGATGGCGACGAGGGCACCCCGGTCGTGACCGGCCAACGCGAAGCGCTCGTGCCCGAGCGCCCCGGCGAGCGCGACCACGTCGGCGGCCATGGTTCGTTTGGCGTACGCGGTGCCGTCCGGATCGGCGGGCTTGTCGCTGGCGCCGTAACCGCGCAGGTCCGGCACGATCACCGTGTGGTCGGCGGCCAGGTCGGCGGCGACGTGCCGCCACATCAGGTGGGTCTGCGGGAAGCCGTGCAACAGCACGATCGGGCTGCCGGAGCCGCCGACGGCGGCGTGCAGTTCCACCCCGTCGGCGACGGGAACGCGCTGCTGTTCGAAGCCGCTGATGCGCGGGGTCATTCCAGGTCCTCCGGATCACGTGGGTGTCGAACGGCGGTTGCCGGTCGTCGACACCGAGGTTCGCCGGGCCGGATCAGCAGCGGATGAGTGCCCGATGAGTACGGGCGGACCGCCGCCATGATCGGCACTCGCCCTAGAGTGGTCACATGACCAGGCAGGACACGGTTCCGGCGGTGTCCTTCGGGGTGCTCGGTGCGGTAACCGCGTGGGCCGGTGGCGTACCGGTCGGGCTGAAGGGTCCCCGGCACCGCGCCGTGCTCGCCCGGTTGCTGATCGCCCGGGGCCGGGTGGTCCCCGTCGACCAACTCCTCGCCGACCTCTGGCACCCGCCGGCGGAAGGGTCGATCGCGGCGATCCGCACCTTCGTGGCCGATCTGCGCCGGGCCCTGGAGCCGGAACGGCCGGCCCGCCGCCCGGCCCGGTTGCTGATCACCACACCCCCCGGGTACGCGCTGCGCGCCCCCGCCGACAGCGTCGACGCCTGGCGGTTCGAGGCGGCGGTCGTGGAGGCCGGACGGCTGCTCGACCAGGCCCGCCCCGAGGCGGCGCTGACCGGCCTGGACGGGGCGTTCGCCCTGTGGCGAGGGCCCGCCTACGCCGGGTACGACGGGGAGGGTTGGGCCCGTGGGGAGATCAACCGCCTCGACGACCTGCGGTTGCTCGGTAGCCAGCGGCGGGCCGAAGCGCTGATGGCGCTCGGGCGCGACGTCGAGGCCGCCACCGTCCTGCGGGGTGACGCCGAGGCCCATCCGCTGCGCGAGGACATCTGGCGGTTGTGGGCCGTCGCGCTGTACCGCTCCGGCCGGCAGGGCGAGGCCCTTGCCGCGCTGCGCCGGGTCCGCGACTCCCTCGTCGACGAACTCGGCATCGACCCTGGGCCCCGGCTGCGTCAGCTCGAAGCCGACATCCTCCGGCAGGCACCGCACCTCGCCCCGACCACGCCCACCGCGCCGACACCGGCGCCCGCCGCCCCCGCTGCGGCGCCGGCTTCCTCCCCCGAGGTGCCGGTCGGGGCCGACGGCACGCCCCCGGAACGTCCCGACGTGCCGCCGGGGCGGCGTCCCTTCATCGGCCGCGAACCGGAACTGGATCGCCTCGTACGAGTCGCCGCCGACACGGCCCGGGACGGCGCGCCGGCCGTCGCCCTGATCTCCGGCGACGCGGGCGCCGGCAAGACCGCCCTGCTCGACGCGCTCACCCGTCGTCTGGCGGCCGACGGCTGGGTGACCGCCTGGGGGAGCGTCCCCGAGTACGACGGTGCACCGACCGCCTGGCCCTGGACGCAGATCAACCAGACGCTGACGGCGAGGATCCGGCCGACACAGCCGGTCACGCCGTCACCGCCGGCCGACGCCGGACCGGTACCCGTCGACGGCAGCGAACGGAGCCTCGAGACGCTACGGTTCCGGTTGCGGCGCGAGGCGATCACACTTGTCGACACGGCAGCCCGGCAAGCCCCGGTGCTACTGGTCCTTGACGACCTGCACCGCGCCGACGAGGGCACCCTGGACCTGTTCACCGGCCTGTTCGCCGAGCCCGCACCGGCCAGCGGCCCCGTCATGATCATCGCTGCGTACCGCACGTCGCAGGTCGGTGCCGCGCTGACGGCGACGCTGGCCCGGCTCGCACCCCGCGAACCGGCCCGGGTCTACCTCACTGGCCTGTCCGAGGTGGCGACCGCCGAGCTCACCCGGGAGGTCGTGGGGTTCGACGTCGACGCCGCCACCCTCAGGTCGATTCACCATCGCAGCGGCGGCAACCCGTTCTTCGTCCGCGAGCTGGCCCGGTTGCTCGCCGCCGAGGGTCCGCAGGCGCTCGCCCGGGTACCCGCCGGGGTGCGGGACGTCATCCGGCACCGCCTCGCGCAGCTGCCGGAAGCCACCCGCACACTGCTACGGCAGGCGGCGGTCGTCGGCCGCGAGGTCGACCCGGAGGTGCTGTCGGCGTCGACCGGCGAACGCGAACCGGTCGTCCTCGACGCTCTCGACCAGGCCGAACAGGCCGGCTTCCTCAGCGCGCACGGTACGGCCGGGCAGTTGCGCTTCACCCACATCCTGGTCCGTGACACCCTCTACGACGACCTGCCGGCAGCCCGACGCGCCCGGTGGCACGCCGCCGTCGGTGAGGCCCTGGAACGGCTGCACCCGCACCAGGCCGCCGCCCTCGCCCACCATTTCACCGCCGCAGGCAACCGGGCCACCGCCGGCCGTGCGGCCCGCTACGCACGGTCGGCCGCCGAGCAGGCCGAGGCGCGGGCCGCCCCGCACGACGCGGTCCGGCTCTGGGAGCAGGCGGTCACCGCGTACGACCGGGCCACCGACGGCGACGTGCACGGCCGGTTGGCGGCGCAGATGGGTCTGGGACGGGCCCTCGCGGTCACCGGTCGGCTGGCGCAGGCCCGCCGGCACCGGGCCGCCGCGATCAGCACCGCGCAGCGACTCGACGACCCCGAGCTGCTGGCGGACGTGCTCACCGCCTTCGCCGTACCGGCGATCTGGACCCGCAACGACGACGAGCCGCTGTCCCGGCAGGTCGCGCTGGCCGTCGAGACGGCACTGGCGGCCCTGCCTCCGGACGATCGCACCCGCCGAGGTCACCTGCTGGCCACCCTGGCGCTGGAGTTGCGCGGCAGCACCGGTGATCGCGGCGACCGGGCCGCCCGCGAGGCGGAGGACATCGCCCGGCAGACCGGCGACGTGCCGTTGCTCGCGTTGGCGCTCAACGCCCGCTATCTGCACACCTTCCACCGGGCCGGCCTGGCGTCGGAGCGGGCCCGGCTCGGCGTGGAGCTGGCGGAGGTGGCCCGCTCGCGGAATCTGGTGACCTTCGAGGTGCTCGGTCACCTCATCGCCATGCAGGCGTACTGCGCGGTCGGCGACCTGGCCACGGCCGACGCCCGCGCCACGGCCGCCGAGCACCTCGCCCGTCGCTACGAGCTGCCCCTGGTCGGTCTCTTCACCCGGTGGTACGCCGCCCTGCGGCTGGCCATCGAGGGGCGACCCGCCGAGGCGGAGGACGCCTACCGGGAGGCGGATCACGCCCTGCCCGCGGACGAACTGCCCGGCATGGCGCAGGGGCTGGCCCCGCTGGCGCTGTTCTGCCTCCGGCTGACCACCGGCGGCGACCCGACACCGGGCGAGACGGTCCGCTGGCGGGGCGAGGACTGGGGCCCGCACGAACCCTGGGTCCGCCCGCTGCTGCTGCTCGCCGCCGGTCGTCGCACCGAGGCGGCCGAAGCCCTGGAGGCCGTGCCGGACTCGCCGCACGATCTGCTGCGCGAGGCCCGCGGCTGCCTCGTCGCCCGCGCCGCCGTCGCGCTCGGCGACCGGTCCCGCATCCGCGCCACGTACGCCGACCTGCTGCCCGCCGACGGCGAGCTGGCCGGTGCCGGCAGCGGTGTGCTCACCCTCGGCCCGGTCGCCCGTCACCTCGGCGACCTCGCCGCCGCGCTCGGCGACCATGACCGCGCGCAGGTCCACTACTCGTCCGCCCACGGGTAAGTGGGCTCACCTCCGCCGCGCCGGGTCGTCCTCGATCGTCACGTCGACCGGGCCGACCCGGAGGAAGCCATCGGTCAACGGGGTGCAGCGGAGGCCTCCCCTGCCGCGCAGGCCACGCCACGCGCCGGGGCCGATGGTCACGTCCATCCAGGCGCAGGGGTGCGCCGCCCGGTTCGCCCGCAGCCGCACCGGCCCCTGGCCGGAGTCGAGCACCAGCACCGAGCCGACCAGGTCGTCCACGGTGATGCCCCGGGTCAGGATGTTGCGCCGTACCTGAGCCAGGCCGGTCCCGGCCGGCAGCGACTCGGCCGCGATGACGGTGACGCTCGCCTGCCGATGTGCGGCCTTGCCGAAGTACCGGTCCCCCACGATGCCCAGCTCGGCCCGGACCTGGATCTCGTCCACCAGCTCACCGGCCGCCGCCGGCACCGGCCCGTCCGCCGGCCGGCCGACGAACCGGTGCACGGGCGAGGCCAGCAACTGGACGATCTCCGGCATGCCCCGACCCTATGCCGGGCGCGGTGACCGGGTCAGGAGAAGCGGCGTCCCTCGTCGCGCCGGTAGGCCCAGCCGGCGAGTGCCGCCAGCCCGACGATCCATACCCCCAGCATGACCATCGAGAGCGGTTCGGGCCGGAAGTCGCCCACTGCCGTCCACATCAGCTCGACCGCGCCCCGCGTCGGCAGGAAGGGTGCGATCGCCTCGATGAACGCGGGCGCCTGCCCGGGTGCGGTGAGCAGTCCACCGCCCACGGCCAGTGGGAAGAACACCAGTTGGGCGACCACGATCGCCGCCTTGCTCGGCAGGGCGTACCCGATGGCCAGCCCCATCAGCGTGAACGGCACCGACACCAGCGCGACGGCGACGGCGGCGAGCGCGAACCCCGCTGCGGTGGTCCGGGCCTCCGTGAGCAGCGCAGCGATGAGCACCACCGGCAGCAGCGACAGGTAGGTCAGGGTCAGACCGGCCAGCACCCGCCCAGCGAACCGGGGCGCCGGCCCGACCGGCAGGGTCCGCAGGTACGGATCCCACGGCTGGGCCCGGTCCTCGGCGACACCGACGCCGTACTGGAAGACGTTCGCGCTTAGCACCGCGAAGGTGACCATGGCGGCGGTGGCGTAGGTGGCGCCGACGGGGTTGTCACCGACGGCGGGCACCACGAAGAAGAGCATCGCGACGGCCGGAAAGAAGGCGCTGCCGAACACCGCGACCGGAGTCCGGACGAGTTCCAGCAGTTGATAGCGGGCGTGGGCCAGGGCGTACTGCACGGCGTCTCCTCAGGCGGTGGTCGGCACGCCGGCGTCCGCCGGACGGCTCTCGGCGGTGATGGTGAGGAACGCCTCCTCAAGCGAGGTGGGTCGGACCTCCAGGTCGCGGAAGGCCACACCGGCGGTGACCAGATCGCGGACCAGTTGGTCGGCGTCGGCGGTGAGCAGATGGATCCGCTCCCGGTCCCGTTCCACCCGGACCAAGTTCGGCAGGGTCGGCAGGTCGTCGGCGGTCAGGCTGACCCGGCGCAGACCGACCACCGCGCGGATCGCGGCGACGCTGTCGTCGGCGAGCACCCGACCCTGCCCGATGACCACCACCCGCTGCGCCAGCGCCTCGATCTCCTCCAGGTAGTGGCTGGTGAGCAGGACCGTACCGCCGTCGGCGTGGAAGGCGCGGATCGCGTCCCACAGCGCGTGCCGGGCCTCGACGTCGAGGCCGGTGGTCGGCTCGTCGAGCAGGACCAGCCGGGGCCGACCGACGAAGGCCAGCGCCACCGCCAGCCGCCGCCGCTGCCCCCCGGACAGACCACCGGTCTGTCGTCGGGCCAGGTCGGCCAGACCGAACCGGTCGAGCAGCTCGGCCCGTGGGACCGGGTCGGGAAAGTGCGCGCCGACGAAGTCGACCACCTCACCGACGCGGAGCGAGCCGGGCAGCCCGGTCTCCTGTGGAGTGACCCCGACCCAGCGACGGCACGCGGGGTCGCGGGGATCGCCACCGAACAGCAGCACCCGGCCGCCGGTGGGGCGACGCAGCCCGACGAGCAGGTTGAGCAGGGTGCTCTTGCCGGCGCCGTTCGGCCCGAGGAGGCCGACCAGTTCGCCAGCCGGCACGTTCAGGTCGACCCGGTCGAGGGCCAGGACGTCACCGTAGCGTCGGGTGGCCTGCTCGGCCCGGGCGAGAATCATGACGTCTCCTTGGCATCGGCGGATGCGAGCAGCGCCCGGATCGCCTCCGTGTACTCCTCGAAGGCCAGGCGGCCGCGACGGGTGAGCGCGATCAGGGTTACCGGGGTACGACCCCGATGGGTCTTGGTGACGGCGACGTAGCCGGCTTCCTCCAGCCGCCGCAGGTGCACCGAGAGGTTCCCTGCGGTCATCCCGAGGATCTCCTGGAGGCGAGGAAAGGTCACCTGATCGGAATCGGGCAGGGCGGACAGGGAGGCGACCACCCGCAACCGGGCCTGAGCGTGGATGACCGGGTCGAGTTCGGTCATCGTCGGCCTCGGCGACGCAGCCAACCGAGCAGTCCGGCGAGCAGCATCCCGCCGCCGCCGGCAACCGCGACGATCAGGGCGTGCCAGCCGGGGCCGGCGATGGTGCCCAGCAGGTTGACCACGGTTATCCAGACACCGAGCAGGAACAGCGGCCGGTCCAACCAGATCGCGCCGCCGGCCATGTGCAGGATGCCGGTCAGCCCCACCGCGAGGGCCGACCAGAGCAGGCCGACCAGATCCGGCGGGAGACTGTCGGACAGCCGACCGGCGAGCACGAAGAGGGTCAGGAAGCCCAGCCCCCAGGACCAGCCGTACCAGGCGCCGCGCCGGGCGGATTCCCCGGTCACCTGCCCGTACGCCCGTGCGCCGGCCACCGCGCTGACGGCGCCGGCGGCGGCCAGCAGGACGAACAACACTGTCAGCGGCAGCCACGAGGGCATCTCGACCAGGGGTGTGTCGCCCGGCGAGTAGTAGAGAAAGTGCAGCCCGAAGCCGATCAGCCAGGCCAGCCCCCAGGGCCAGTAGTAGGCACGCGGGTCCGGCTCGAACTGACGGGCGGCGGTGGCCCGCTGCTCGTCGATCAGTCGCAGGGCGGCGGCCGGGTCCTCGGGTGGCAGGTCATCGTCGGCGATCACGCAAACTACTTTAAGATGCAAAGTCAAGGGTGCCGACGGCGGCCCCTATGCCCCGTTGGCCTGCGGACCGGTCAGCGGTCCGCAGGCCAACGGGATCGCTCGTCAGCTTCCGCAGGTCATCGTGATCCCCGCCGGCACCGTGCTGGCCGAGGCGAGCAGCCCGAACGTGGTGGTGCCGCCCGGCGCGACGGTGCCGTTGTACGGCGCGTTGCGGACCGTGACGTCGGCGGCCGAGTTGTCGGGCACGCCACCCCAGACCGACTGGATCCGCTCGTCACCGGACCACCGCCACCGGACGAGCCAACCGTCGAGCGGTTCGCTGCCGGTGTTGCGTACGGTGACCGTGGCGACGAAGCCGCTGCCCCAACGGGCGTCGATAGTGGCCGTCGCGCCGCAGGGGGACAACGGCTCCGTCCTCGCCGGCCCACCGATGACGTACGGATCACGCCTGGCCTCGACGTCGCTGAACCGGAACCAGTACTCGGTGTCCGGGGTCAGCCCGTCGAGCGTCACCTGCCCGTTGCGCTCCAGCCCGGTGACCGCCTCGGCCACCGGGTTCTGCCACTTCGCCGCGTCGTCACGGCTGGTGAAGAGCAGGACGGTCATCGGCAGGTCGTAGCCGCAGGGTGGGCCGCTGAACATCAGCGAGTAGCTGATGGTGACGGAGGTGGCGGTGACCCCGGTGACCATCCCGCTGATCGGCAGTGCCGGCGGGCACGCCACCGTAGGGGTCGGGGTCGGGGTCAGGCTTGGGGTCGGACTCGGACTCGGGGTCCACAGGGGCACCGGAGTCGAGGCGGCCGGGGTGTCGGCGGCGCCGGCCGCCGTGACCCCGGCGACTGCGGCCAGGGTCACTGCGGTCAGCACCACGCCGAGCGTACGTAGCATCCGTTACCTCCAAGGGACGGTGACCGGCGGGTCGGCTGACCCAGCCGACGGCCGGTAGGTTGTCGGGCACCGGCCAACGGACCGCTGACGGCGTCGACAGCAGACGTCACGGTGGCGGTACGCGCACAAGAGGGCTGCCCGGACGCGTGGCATCCACGGCGCGCCCACGCCCGTCGAGCGACCACATCGGCTCCCCGGACGCGGTCGATGAGCCCGAGTCTCCCAGTCGACGCCCCTCGATACAACCACGCCGATTCGGCGGACCGGACACGAGCCTGGATGTCGCGTCAGGACCCGGGCCCGCCAGGCAGGTCAGCCCATGGACTTGGCACCGTCGATGGCCTCGCGGATGATGTCGGCGTGCCCGGCGTGCTGGGATGTCTCCGCGATGATGTGCAGCAGCACCCGGCGGGCCGACCAGCGGGCGCCCGGCTCGAACCAGGGCGCCTCCGGCAACGGCTGACCGGCGTCGAGGTCGGGCAGGGTGGCGACGAGTTCGTCTGTGCGACGCGCCACCTCGTCGTACGCCGCCAGAATGCCGGCCAGGGTCTCCCCCGGCAGCATCTGGAACGACTGCGCATGACGCTCGTAGACGCCCGGGTCGTCCGAGCTGCCCATCGCCGCCGGACCATTGACGATGAAGTCGACCCAGTCGCGCTCGCAGTGCGTGACGTGCTTGATCACCCCGCCCACACACAGCTCGCTCACGGTGCTGCGCTCGGCGGCCTGCTGGTCGGTCAGCTCCCGAGCGGTGTTGCGCAGGAAGAAGCGGTGCTGGCGCAGGGCCTGAAGCAGGTCGGCGCGCTCGGCTGGCAGCTCGGTCTCGATCATGGTCGGCCCTTCGTCGGCGGTCGACCGGATGCTATTGGCCACCCCCGACAGTCCCCTCCGCCAGCGCTCGGCACATCCGGTCGAACTCGGCTCCACCGGCGGCGGTAAGCCTTCGGTGGCCCTTGACCGCAGACCGTGATCGGCTTAGCTTCATCGATCAGAAAGGTCTCTTAACGATTTCGCCCACCCCGCCTGGGAGTGCCGATGCGATCACCCCGTTCCCGCCGCCTCACCGCCGTCGTCGCCCTGACCACTCTGCTCGTCACCGCCGCGCCACCGGCCGCCGCCAACGCCGGTGGCAAGCCGGGCCGCAGCGACGGCTACCACCGGGTCGGCTACTTCACCCAGTGGGGCATCTACGGCCGGGCGTTCCCGGTGAAAAAACTCGACACCTCCGGCGCGGCGAGCCGCCTCACCCACGTCAACTACGCCTTCGGCAACGTCAGTGAGGACGGCCGGTGCTATGTGGACGGCGGTCCCGGTGAGGGCGACGCCTGGGCCGACTACCAGCGTCCCGTCCCGGCGGAGGAGAGCGTCGACGGGGTCGCCGACACCTGGGGTGAACCACTCAACGGCAACTTCGGCCAGTTGGCCAAGCTGAAGGCCAAGCACCCCGACCTGAAGGTGATGATCTCCCTGGGTGGGTGGAGCTGGTCCACGTACTTCTCCAACGCCGCCCGCACCGACGCCTCCCGCCGAGCCTTCGTCTCCTCCTGCATCGACCTCTACCTCAAGGGAAACCTGCCGATCCTGGACGGCGGCAGCGGCGGAACCGGTGCCGCCGCGGGCGTGTTCGACGGGATCGACCTGGACTGGGAGTGGCCCAACTGGCCCGGTGAACCCGGCAACGTCATCCGCCCCGAGGACCGGGAGAACTTCACCAAACTGCTCGCCGAGTTCCGCCGGCAGCTCGACGCGTACGGCCGGCAGACACGGCGTCACCACCCACTGACCGCCTTCCTCCCGGCCAACCCGGCCACCATGGACGCCGGCTACGAGGGACGCAAGATCTTCAAGTACCTGGACTTCGCCACCGTGCAGGGCTACGACTTCCACGGCACCTGGGAGGCGGTGACCAACCAGCAGTCGGCGCTGCGCGTGCCGAAGGGCGCGCCGGACGACCCGGACTTCTCGGTCGAGGTGGCGATCGACGGCTGGATCGCCCGTGGGGCGCCCCGGCACAAGCTGGTCCTCGGCATCCCCTACTACGGCCAGGGGTGGACCGGCGTCACCGGCGGTGGCAACGGGTTGTTCCAACCGGCCACCGGGCCCGCGCCGGCCACCCACGCCGCCGGGTTCGAGGACTACAAACAGCTCAAGAACCTGACCCGGGACGGCTTCACCGTCCACCGCGACCTGCGCGCCGGACATGCCTGGCTGTTCGACGGCACGACCTTCTGGACGTACGACGATCCGGTGGTGGTGTTGCAGAAGACCCTCTACATCCGCCGGGCCGGCCTGGGTGGAGCGATGATCTGGTCGCTCGACGGCGACGACGACCACGCCACCCTGACCAGGACGATCAGCCTGGGACTCACCACCCGCTAGCCGTACCGTCGCCCGGCCGCCGTCCCGCACCGGCGGCCGGGCGGCGGGCGCTCATCCGAGAATTCCCTCGTGCAGCGCGCGGAGCACCGCGTTCGTACGGTCCCGCGCGCCGAGCTTGGTCAGGATCGTGGAGACGTGGTTCTTGACCGTCCCCTCGGCGAGAAACAACCCGTCGGCGATCTCCCGGTTGCTGTAGCCGTGCGCCACGAGCCGCAACACCTCCTGCTCGCGTTCGGTGAGGTTCTGCACCGGCGGCGCCTGCGGTCCGGCCGGGGACGGCCCGGAGCGGATCGCCCGCAGCATCCGGTCGGTGATCGACGGGGCGATGAGCGTGCCGCCGTCGGCGAGCGTCCGGATGGCCCGGGTGAGCTGGTCCAACGTGACGTCCTTCAGCAGATAGCCCCGGGCACCCGCGCGCAACGCCGCGAGCACGAGTTCGTCGTCGTCGAACGTGGTCAGCACCAGCACCGGGATGTCGACGCCGTCCGCGCGCAGCCGTTCCAGCACCCAGATGCCGTCGAAGCGGGGCATCCGCAGGTCGAGCAGGACCACGTCGGGGACGGTACGCGCGATGACCGGGAGCGCGGCCCGACCGTCGTCGGCCTCGCCGACCACGTCGATCCCGGCCACCTCCAGCAGCCCGCGGATGCCCTGCCGGATCAGGGTCTGGTCGTCGACCACCACCACCCGGGTCATCGCGCCGGCACCCGCGCTGTCACCCGGAACCCGTCACCGCCGTCGACCGACAGCTCACCGCCGAGCGCGGCGAACCGTTCGCCCAGGCCACGCAGCCCGTTGCCAAGCGTCGGTTCCGGTGCTCCCCGGCCGTCGTCGCGAGCGTCCAGCACGATCTCCCGTTCGTCGCCGGTCACCGAGATCCGCAGGGTACGCGCGTCGGCGTGCCGGATGGTGTTGGTGACGATCTCCTGAGTGGCCCGGACGAACGCCGCGCTGTCGTCCTCGTCGACGCGTACCGTCGGGGACACCTCGATGGTCACGTCGAGACCGGGCAGGTCCTGCGTCACCCGACGCAACGCCTGCTCAAGATCGGGACTTTCGGTACGCAGCCGCCCGACCGTGGCCCGCACGTCGCCGAGCAGCTCCCGGGCGACCTGATCGGCCCGCTCAAGGTGGGTACGCAAGGCCGGCCCCTCCAGGTGGCGGGCGGTCTCCAGCTCCAGCGTCAGCACCGTCAGCTGGTGGCCGATCAGATCGTGCAGTTCGCGGGAGATGCGCAGCCGCTCCGCCGTGGCAGCCGAGTCCGAGAGCAGGACGCTGGCGGCCTGCAACTCGACATGCGCCTCGGCCAACTCGCGGCGCATCCGCTGCTCCCGCAGCAGGGTGACCGAGCTGAGCAGCGTCGCCACCTGGATCAGCAGGTAGAAGATCAGAAGCATGACGCCATCGGCCGGCGCCCGCGTCATCGACGCCGCACCGAAGGTGATCACCAGTGTGTTCGCGACCACCACCGCCAGCCCCACCGGCAGCGGCACCACGTACACGCTCACGGCTGCGGTGAGGACCAGCAGCACCGGCAACAGCCCCAGGGTGGATGCGGTCAGCAGCAGGGCCCAGGCGGCGGCGACGGTCGCGGCGAACGCCGCGAACCGCACCAGCCGGGACACGCGGGTGGCCACCGAGACGAGCAGGGCGACCAGGTAGCAGCCGAACAGCACGATCCACCAGCCGCGCGCGATCGTGGTCCCGATGGCGCCGAACAGGCCGGGGCCGGCGACGGCGACCGCCACCACGAGCATCGCGAGGCCGGACCACTCGTCTGTCCCGACCCGTCGCATGATCCCCACTCTAGGTCGGGCCACGGCGAGCCCACCTGTGCCGGAAGTAATGCCGGCAGGTGATGACTTTCGGGACACGACACCGGCCGGACGCGTTCGTAGCGTCGAGGCATGCACAGCACCGAACCGGCAATCCTCGCCGAGCACCTCGCCAAGAGCTACCGCGATACGCGGGCGGTCGTCGATGTGAGTCTGCGGGTCGAGGTCGGTGAGGCGGTCGGTGTGGTCGGCGCCAACGGCGCGGGCAAGACGACGACCGTCGAGATGATCGCCGGGCTACGCGTACCCGAACAGGGGCGGGTACGCGTACTCGGCCTCGATCCGCGCCGGGACCGCGCACGGCTGCGACAGGTCCTCGGCGTGCAGTTGCAACAGGCCCAGCTGCACCACGCGCTCCGGGTCACCGAACTGGTAAACCTCTACCGCAGCTTCTACCCCGATCCCCGGCCCACCGAGGAGCTGCTGAACCTCGTCGAGCTGACCGAGCAGCGCCGGACCAGCTTCGACAAGCTCTCCGGCGGGCAGCAGCAGCGGCTCTCCATCGCCCTCGCCATCGCCGGGCGACCCCGCGTGGTGATCCTCGACGAACTGACCACCGGGCTGGACCCGACGGCACGACGCCGAATGTGGGGCACGGTCGAGCGACTCAGATCCGAAGGGGTGAGCGTGCTGCTGGTCAGTCACACCATGGAGGAGGTCGAGCGGCTCTGCGACCGGGTCGTGGTGCTCGACGCCGGCCGGGTCGTCGCGCTCGACACCCCGGCGGGCCTGATCGCACGCGCCGGCACCACCACCCTCGACGACGCGTTCGTCGCGCTCACCGGCCGGCAGTTGACGGAGGAGCCGGCATGACCACGCTCGTCGAGGCCCGTCGACCCGGGCTCCGTTCGCTGGTCACCCTGATCGGGTGCGAGGCGAAGATGGTCGTCCGGGACACGGCGGGGCTGGTGGTCCCGCTCTGCCTGCCGTTGCTGATCATGTTGACCAGTGCCACCTCCGCGAGCCGGACGGTCGTCGCCAACGGGCGCACCGCGTTGGACCTCTACGTCCTGCCACTCGTGTTCACCATGGTCGTCGCCATCATCGGCATCATCAACATGCCGAGCTTCCTCGCCTACTACCGTCGCTCCGGAATCCTCCGGCGGCTCGGCGTCACCCCCGCGTCGCCGGCCATGGTCCTCGCCGCCCAGGCCGTCGTCAGCGTCCTTCAGTCGCTCGTCGGCATCGCAGCCGCCCTCGTCGTGGCGTTCCTGGCCTTCGGCGCCAGCCCGCCCGCCAACCTCGGTGCCGCGGTCGGGGTGGTCGCGTTGGCGATGGCGGCGATGTACGGCACCGGCATGATCGTCGCGGCGGTCGCGCCCACCCCCAACTCCGCCGTCGCCATCGGCCTGGTCGCCTTCTTCGTCCTCGGCGCCCTCGGCGGCATGTTCGGCGGCCGGGACTCCCTGCCCGAGGTGCTCGCCGAGATCGGTGGTTGGCTGCCGTTCGGCGCGGCCGTCGAGGCCCTGTCGTCGGCCTGGGCCGGCGCCGCGGTACCGGCGGCGAACCTGATCGGCCTCGGTGCGACGGTCGTCGTCGCAGCCGTGGTCGCGGGTCTGCTGTTCCGGTGGGAGTGACCCGTCACTCCCACCGGAACACGCCCGCTGAACGGGCCGGTCGGTCAGGACGGCTCGGCGGTGAGCAGGTAGTCGTCCGCCTCGGTGCTCCACCGCAGACCCACCGCGCCTTCCGTGGCGGCGGCCTTGCAGAACTGCAGAAAGCCTCGGTAGCCCAGCTTCTTCTCGCTGAAGTCCGGCCGCACCCGCCGGAGCTGGTTCTTCAGGCCGGAAAGGGCCACCTCGCCGGTCTCCCCGCCGAGATCGCGGACCACGGAGCCGAGCAACGCGAACGCCGTCTCCCGGTCGCCGTGTTCCGGCAGGGAGACCTCCGGGTCACCCTTGGCCGGGCCTTCCGCCAACTCGATGACACGCAGTTCGGCGAGGTGGCGCAGCAGTTCACCGAAGGTACGGAACCCGTGGTCGGACTCGCTGAAGGTGGGATCCTTCCGCAACAGCGTCCGCTTCAACCGCGAGGCGGTCACCTCCCCGCCGGAACTGCCCTGCAGACCCGCGACGGTCTGCGCGACAAGTACGGCGAGCGCGTCGGCGTCGCGGGGCGGCTCCTCGGTGGGCGGCACCTCGATCTCCACCTGCTCGGCGGGCCGCGGCTCCGGCTCGGGCAGGCGGGCCGGACGGCCCCGTCGCCCCCGCGTCGGCAGGATGTCGACGCCCTCCAACCGGTCGTAGTAGAGGAACTCGTCGCAGGCGGGTGGCAGCAGGGCCGAGGTGGACTTCTCGACCCCCACACCGATCACCTGCTTGTTGAGTTCGCGGAGCTTGTGCACCAGCGGCGTGAAGTCGCTGTCACCGGTGCACAGGACGAAGGTGGAGATGTACCCGCGTTCGAAGGCCAGCTCGATCGCGTCGACGGCCATCTTGATGTCGGCGGCGTTCTTGCGGGTGGCGCCCATCCGCTGCGGAATCTCGATCAGCTCGACGTGCGAGCGGGTCAACATCCGCCGGTCCTCGTCGAAGTACGACCAGTCGGCGTACGCCCGCCGCACCACCACCCGGCCGCGCTCGGCCAACGCGTCGGCGATCGGTCGGAAGTCGAACATCGCCCCACCGTGGTGGTCGCGCACCCCCAGCGCCAGGTTCTCGTAGTCCAGAAACAGGGCGATCCGGTCCTCATGCTCCACCCGGGCAGCGTACGTCGTGCGACCGTGACCGGGCCGGCAGCCGGTGGCACCGCGCCGCGACGGGAGCGTCACGGACAACGGCTACCATCGCCCGATGGATCTTCGCGGCACGATCAGCCCGGACCGTCCGCTGCTCGTCCTGGCCATCGCCGAGGAGGCCGCGTACCTCGACGCGGAGCTTCCGGTGCTGCTGACCGGAATGGGAAAGGTCAACGCCGCCGCCGCCGTCGCGGCGACGCTGGCCCGCTTCCCGCTCCCGTCGGTGCTTGTCAACCTCGGCACCGCGGGCGCGCTGCATCCGGGTTGGACCGGCACCCACGAGGTCGGCAGCGTCCTCCAGCACGACCTGGACACCGAGTTCATCCGCCGGCTCACCGGTCAGACCGTCGGCGCGCCGCTGGCCCTGGGCGACGGCCCGACGCTGGCCACCGGCGACCGGTTCATCGCCGACGACGCGGCCCGCTCGGCCCTGGCCCGCCGTGCTCACCTGGTGGACATGGAGGGGTACGCGGTGGCGTCGACGGCGCTTGCCTTCGGCGTACCGGTCCGCATGGTGAAGCAGGTCAGCGACGAGGCCGGCGACGGGGCTGAGCGCAGCTGGCAGGAGTCGGTGGACGGCTGCGCCAGCGTCCTCGCCGCTTGGGTGCGGGACAACCTCTGACAGTCGTGGCCGGCCGCTCGCCGCGCACGTTCGGCGGTGAGCGGCACGTTTGACGCAGGGAGGCGCGGGTAGCCGCGCTACTGCGGCTACGGATTGGAACGGGGCATGGAGCTGTCGGCACGCACGACGATCATCATGCGGAGTGGCATCCGGGGGGTCATCGCCGCGATGGCGATGTCCGGGCTACGCCAGGCCACCACCTCCCTGAATCTCGTGCAGAGTTCGCCGCCGAAGTCGGTGATGGAGAAGCTGGTGCCCGGACTGCTCGACCGGTTGCCCGGCGATCAGCATCCGGCGGCCCTGGCGGTGGCGCACTGGAGCTACGGGCTCGGCGCCGGGCTGGCCTTCGGCGCGCTGCCCAAACGCCTACGTCACCGGATCTGGGTCGGACCGCTCTACGGCATGGTGCTGCTGCTCGGCTTCCACACCACAATCGCGCCGGTCCTCGGCATCGACCGACGGTTGACCGACTGGCACGAACAGTTGGCTCTGGTCGCCGACCATCTGCTGTACGGCATCGTGGTGGCGGGCTTTCCGATGCCGCACCGGGACTGACAGCCGCCTGTCCGCACCGGCGGCACCGCGCACCCGCCCGTGCCCGAGCCTGCCGACGCGCCGCACGCCACGTCGGCAGGCTCATACCAGGTCAGGCGCCGCCGGCCAGGTCCCGCCTGCGGAAGGCGGCCACGGCAGCCTGGGCGAGGGCGCCCGCGAGCACGGTCAGCACCACCACCGCGACCACGCTGATGTTTTCCAGCGGGTACTCCCCCACGTGCTCGAAGGGCGACAGCCGCAGCACACCCTCGGGCAGTTCCAGGATCGGGGCGAAGTAGCCGGCGATCAGCCCGTAGCCGAGCACCACCCAGATCACCGGCAGCACTCTCGGTGCGGCCGCGTAGAGCAGGGCAGCGGCCGCGAGGACCAGCCAGACCGCCGGGGTGTGCGCGAGGTGGCCGACCAACAGGTCACCGAGCAGACCGGCATCGCCGGTGCTCGCCGCCGCGCCGACACCCATGCCCACGCCGGCGACCAGCAGCAGCCACGGTACGCCGAGCGCCACGACGGCGACGTGGCTGCCGATCCAGGCGGTCCGGCTGACCGATGTCGCCAGCACCGGCTCGGCCCGTCCCTCAGTCTCCTCGGCGCGCAGCGACTGCACGGCGAGTACCGCGTAGACCCCGACGACGAGCGCCATGGTCAGGCCCATCATGCCGAGGTAGCCGGCGAGCAGGTCACCAGAGCCGCCGCCCATGACCTCCACCAGGTCCTCGGGTGCGTCCTCGAAGCCGTCCAGCAGGGGCTGGGTGAACGAGCCGTAGGCCACGCCGGCCGCCAGCAGCGCCACGCTCCAGCCGATCAGGCTGGCCCGGTGCAGCCGGAACGCGAACGCGAACGGGCCGGCCAGCCAGCTCGCGGCCCGTGGCGACCCCGGACGGGGCGGCACCAGGCCGGCACCGAAGTCGCGCCGCGCCGACAGGACGTAGCCGGTGACGGCGGTCGCCGCCGCGAAGGCCAGCGAGACGGCCAACGGCCACCAGCGGTCGTGGACGTACGCGGCGGTCTGCTGGGACCAGCCGATCGGCGACAGCCACGACAGCCAGGACGGCCCGCTGCCCTGCACCGCCGCCATGTCACCGAGGCCGCGCAACACGAACGCGGCACCGAGCGCCGCCCCGGCCATGCCAGCGGCGGCCCGGGGGTACTCCGACAACTGGACGGTGACCGCGGCGATGCCGGCGAAGGCCAGCGCCACCGCACCGACGGAGGCGCCGAACAGCATGGAGCCGCCCGGATCGAAGCCACGGCTGGCCAGCATCGCACCGATCAGCAGGGCGACAATCACCGCCATCACGGCGGTGAGGGTCAGTGCTGCGGTCAGTTGGGCGTGCCGACCGACCACATTGGCGCGGACGAGTTCGGCCCGGCCGGTCCGCTCCTCGGTCCGGGTGTGCCGGACCACGGTGAGCAGGCCCATCAGGCCGGCGCCGATCAGCACGTAGAGGCCGTACTGGCCGGCGAGGAAACGTTCGATGGTCAGGTCGTCGAAACCGAAGCCGGGTCCACCGAACAGGGCGCCGGCGGGGCTGCTGGTGAAAGCGGTGAGCCCCGCCAGATCCTCCGGAGTCTGCGCGATGGTGTCCAGCGCGGCTGCGAAGTACGTCATCAGCAACGGCAGACCGAGCGCCCAGGCAGGCAGCCGGATCCGGTCACGGCGCAGCATGAACCGCAGCAGGCTGCCGGTTCCGGTGACGGCGGTGCCCGTGCCGGCCGGTGCCGCGCGGTCGAGCGTCGTCGCGGTCATCACGCCACCTTCCCGACACCGTTACCGACGAGCTGGTCGCCGTAGTGCCGCAGCAGTAGCTGCTCCAGCGTCGGCGGCCGGACGGTCAGGCCCTGCACACCGAGGTCACCGAGTTCGCGTACCACGACGGCGAGTTGGTCGCCGTCGACCTCGAAGCGGACCTGTCCGTCGTCGGTGCGCAGACCATGCACGCCGGCCAGGTTGGCCAGGCCGTCGGCCGGCCGGTCGGTGACGGCCTCGACGGAGGTACGGGTGAGGTGGCGCAACTCGGTGAGCGAGCCGGTCTCGACGATCTTTCCCTGCCGGATGATCGAGATCTGGTCGGCGAGCACCTCGACCTGGGCGAGGATGTGGCTGGACAGCAGCACGGTGCGCCCGGCGTCCTTTACCTCGCGGATGCAGTCCTGGAACACCGCCTCCATCAACGGGTCCAGCCCGGCGGTCGGCTCGTCGAGCAGGAGCAGCTCGACGTCGCTGGCCAGTGCCGCGATCAGCGCCACCTTCTGCCGGTTGCCCTTGGAGTAGGTGCGGCCCTTCTTGCTCGGGTCAAGGTCGAAGCGTTGGCACAGCTCGTCCCGGCGGACCGGGTCGGTGCCGCCACGCAGCCGGGCGAACAGGTCGATCGCCTCGCCACCGGTGAGGTTGGGCCACAGCTCCACGTCGCCGGGCACGTAGGCGAGCCGTCGGTGCAGGGCGACCGCGTCGGCCCAGGGGTCGCCGCCGAGTAGCCGGGCCTGGCCGCCGTCGGCGCGCAGCAGCCCGAGCAGGATCCGGATGGTGGTGGACTTGCCGGCGCCGTTGGGGCCGAGGAAGCCGTGCACGGTGCCGGGGTCGACCCGCAGGTCGAGTCCGTCCAGTGCCTTGACCCGGCCGAAGGACTTGTCGAGGTGGTGGATGTCGATGGCAGCAGTCATGGTCGTTGACCTCATTCGAGGTAGCCCGGAGCGTCCCGGGGTGCGATGTGCTCGATCAACGGATCCGGGGGCACGCCACCCGGGATCCGGTGCGGTTCGCGCTGGTGCGCGGAGGAGTGGGCCACGCCGCGGCGTGGTGGCGGTTCAGCTCGCCGTACCGTCCTGGTCGGCAGCGTTCGATGCGGCCGACGGCGGATCCGGCACGTACATCAGGTATTCGTCGAGCATCGACCGGTCGACGAGCAGCCCCTCGGTGAACAGTTCCAGCGCCGGCAGGGTGAGCTCGTCCATGTAGCGCCGGAACAGGGCGGGAAACTTCTCGGGCTCCGCGTCGCCACCGTGCAGGGTGAACCAGAGCAGCATGCTGCCGGTCGCCTGGTAGGCCAGGTAACGGGTACGAGCGGCCCGGTCACGGCTGGGCCGCACGACCCCGGCCGCCTCCCCCGCCGACAGGTACGCCTCGGCGTCGCTGATCATGTGCTCGATCAGCTCGGCCGCCAGCTCCCCGCCGGCCTGCATGCTGCGCAGCAGATACAACACCATCGGCGCGAACTGCTCGACCTGGGCCATCTGCGCCAGCAGCATCGTCCCGGTGCCATCGGTCAGCGCCTTCTTCTTCTCCCGGCGCATGAACTCCAGCACCCGCTCGTCGCAGGCGCGGCGCAGCCCGTCCTTCGAGCCGAAGTGGTGCACGATCAGCCCGGCGGTCACCCCGGCGTCCGCGGCGATGGTGCGCAGCCCGGCCCGGAAGCCGTCGCGGCCGAACCGCGCGATGGCGGCGTCACGGATGCGGCTCGCGGTGGCCAACTCGCCGCCGCGCTCCTCCGAAGCTCCGCCCAAGGACGTCACGACACCAGATTAAACACTCGTTCAACCGGCCGGCAAGCCCTCCATCGCCGCAATCCTGCGAGCCGCCTGAGAATGACCTGCCCCCTCGGCGATGCTCAGTCGGGCTCGGGGGCGGGGATCTCGCGGAGGCCACTCCCGTCGAGGCGCAGCCACCGGTCTACGCCGATGTCGCGCAGGAAGCGTTCGTCGTGGCTGACCACCACGAACGCGCCCCGATAGGCGTGCAACGCGTTCTCCAGCTGACCGACGCTTACCAGGTCGAGGTTGTTCGTGGGCTCGTCGAGCAGCAGCAGGTGCGGCGCCGGCTGGGCGTACAGGACACTGGCCAGGGTGGCGCGCAGGCGCTCACCGCCGGAGAGGACGCCGACCGGCAGCTGGGCGCGGGCACCCCGGAACAGAAACCGGGCCAGCAGGTTCATCCGCTCCGCCTGCGGTCGGCCCGGGGCGTACGCGGTGAGGTTCTCCAGCACGGTGCGGTCCACGTCGAGCAGGTCCAGCCGCTGCGACAGGTACGCCACCCGGCCGTCGGCCCGACGCACCTGCCCACCCTCCGGATCCAGGTCACCGAGCAGCAGGCGCAGCAGGGTGGACTTGCCGACGCCGTTGGGGCCGGTCAACGCGATCCGCTCCGGGCCACGGATGGTCAGATCGACGCCCTCCCCGGCGAACAGCGCCCGGCCGCCGTACCGGACCTGCATCCGCTGCCCCTCGACCAGGGTCCGGCCGGCCGGGACGTCGGTCTCCGGCAGCTCCAACGCCAGCGTCTGATCGTCCCGCAGCGCCCGGCCGGCCTGGTCGAGCCGGGACTGCGCGTCGCTTACCCGGCTGGCATGCGCCTGCTGGGCCCGACCCGCGGACTCCTGGGCGCTGCGCTTGAGCCCACCGGCCACGATGCGGGCCAGGCCCGCGTTGCCGAGGTTGCGGGCCGCGTTGCCGGCTCGCCGCTCGGCGCGTTCACGGGCCTGCTGCATCTCCCGTTTCTCCCGCTTGACCTCCAGCTCGGCGCTGCGGACCTGGCGCTCCGCCAGCTCCCGAGCAGCCCGGGACGCCTCCTCGTAGGCGGTGAAGTTCCCGCCGTACAGGCGCAGCTGCCCGCCGTCGAGTTCGGCGATGCGGTCCGTCCGGTCCAGCAGCATCCGGTCGTGGCTGACCAGCAGCAGGCACCCGGGCCAGCTTTCCAGCACCGTGTACAGCCGGTCTCGGGCGTCGATGTCGAGGTTGTTCGTCGGTTCGTCCAGCAGCAGCACGTCGGGACGCCGCAGCAGTTGGGCGGCCAGGCCGAGGGAGACCGCCTGCCCGCCGCTGAGGGTGTCCAGGCGACGCTCCAACGCCACCTCGCCCAGCCCCAGGCGGTCGAGTTCGGCGCGACTGCGCTCCTCGACGTCCCAGTCGTCACCGACGGCGGCGAAGTTCTCCTCGCGGGCGTCGCCGGCCTCGATCGCTCGCAACGCGGTCAACGCCGGGGCGACGCCCAGCACCTCCGCCACGGTCAGGTCACCGGTGAACGGAAGGTTCTGCGGCAGGTAGCCGAGCGTTCCCTCGACCGTCACGCCGCCCCCGGTGGGTACGAGGTCACCGGCGATCAGGCGCAGCAGCGTCGACTTGCCGGCGCCGTTCGGCGCGACCAGGCCGGTGCGACCCGGCGACACGGTGAATGACAGATCCCGGAACACCTGGGTGTCGTCGGGCCAGGAAAAGGACAGGTTGGTGCAGACGACGCAGACGTCGGACATTAGAGAGGACCTCAGGTGGGAGGCCGGGGACACAACGCCCCGGTCAGGCAGACAGAGCCACGACTCGACAGGCCGCCGTCACCCGGCGGCAGGGCTGCTCACCCTGAGATGTCGTCGTCCCCCGAAAGCATGCCGAGCGCTCCTCGCTCCGTACCTGGCGCTTTGATCCGCAGGGCAAGCCTAACAAGGTCGGCGTCGACTCGGCAGACACCCGCCGAGCCCCGAACCGCGGCGGGTGTGTGCCGATCAGGACCGGACTCGGCCCCGTGCCCGGAGGTACAGCAGCGCCGCCCCGGTCACCGCCACCGGCCAGAGCAGGTACACGCCGGCCATGACCAGCAGGAACAGCACCACACCGATGGTCGCGGCGGCGGCGTACCAGGCGGCGCTGCGGCGGGGTAGCAGCCGCAGCGCCGCCGCGACACCGATCACGTAGACGGTGATGAAGGAGCCGGTCGTGAGCAGCACCAGCGAATGGGTGCCGAGGCCGGTGACCAGTACCGCGCCCAGCGCGAGGAAGGCCAGGGTGGCGGTGACGGCGAGGCTGCGGCGGGGCACCTCGCCGGCCACGCTGCCCCGGGCGAGCCAGTCCGGCAGCGCGCCGTCGCGGCCGAGCGCCGCACCGAGCTTCGCCGCTCCGGCGTAGTAGGCGTTCATCGCACCGAAGGTCAGCAGCAGCGCCGCCCCGGCGACCAGCCAGCGGGCGTCGCCGCCGAGCGCGACCGCGAACAGGTCGCCCAGTGGTGCCGTGGAGTCCGCCGCGGTCGAGCCGAGCACGGCGACGGTCGCGAAGGCCACCGCCAGATACAGCGCGCCGACCACGACGACCGCTGCGGCAGTGGCCCGGGGCAGATCCCGCTCGGGACGGCGGAACTCGCCCGTCAAGTGGGTGATCGCCTCCCAGCCGACGAAGCTCCACATCAGCAACGCCGCCGCCGGGCCCACGGCCGGCAGGCCGTGCGGGGCGAAGGGCGTGAGGTTCGCGGCGTCCGCGTGTGGCAGCGACAACAACACCGCCAGCAGCAGGAACGCGACAAGCGCTCCGGCGAGCGCGAGCTGCACCCGGCCGGCGAGCTGCACACCGGCGTGGTTGGTGGCGGTGACCGCGACCATCAGCAGCGCCGCCGTGACCGCGACGGTCGGCGTACCGCCGCCGACCGCCGCCTCGACGTAGGCGGCGCCGAACAGCGCCGCCGCGGATGCGCCCGGCGGCACCGCGAAGTAGAAACACCAGCCGACGACGGCCGCCGCCCGCGGTCCGAAGGCCATCCGGGCGTACGTCGAGACGCCACCGGCGTCCGGGTGACGGGAACCGAGCGCGGCGAACGTGGCCGCCAGCGGAGCGGAGACGATCACGAGCAGCAGCCAGGCGAGCAGCGAGGCGGGGCCGGCGGCCTCGGCCGCCAGCGCGGGCAGCGCGATCACGCCGGTACCCAGTACGGCACCGACGTAGAGAGCGGTGCCCTGGGCGGCGGTCAGCCGACCACCGGTCACCGGCGTGGCACGGGTCTGGGTCATGTGATCACCGTCGTTCAGGCCGGCCGACCGGGACAGCAGGATTGACGCCGAGCTGCGTTAGATTTCTGCCATGCGTCCGCACGTCGTCGCGGTGGCGGTGACCGACAACCCGCCGATCTTCGAGTTGGCGGTCCCGCAGGAGGTGTTCGGCACCGACCGACGGGACATCGTCGACCCGTGGTACGAGATGCGCCTGTGCGCGGCCGAGCCGGGCCCGCTGCGTACCACGGGTGGCTCGTGGCTCGACCCCGCGTACGGCCTGGACGATCTGGTCGAGGCCGACACCGTGCTGGTGCCCGGTTGCGCCCGACCGACCCAGGTGAGTCCCCCGGCAGCGCTGGTCGAGGCGCTGCGCGCCGCGTACGCGCGGGGCAGTCGCATCGTCGGCATCTGCACCGGCGCGTACCCGATCGCCGCAGCCGGCCTGCTCGACGGTCGCCGCGCCACCACGCACTGGATGAACGCGCAGGACTTCGCCGGCCGGTTCCCGCTTGTCGACCTCGACCCCCGGGTGCTGTACGTGGCGGAGGACAACATCTTCACCTCGGCCGGCACGGCCGCGGCCATCGACCTGTGCCTGCATCTGGTGCGGCTGGACCACGGTGCCGCGGTGGCCGCCGAGGTGGCCCGGCGGATGGTGGTGGCGCCGCAGCGGGGCGCCGACCACACCCAGTATCCGGCGCCGCCGGTGCGCGGAGTCTCCCCGGCCGACCTGAGCCCGGTGCTGGAGTGGGCTCGGCAACGCCTCGACCGGCCGCTGTCGGTGAACGATCTGGCCCGCGCGGCCAACCTGAGCCCGCGCACCCTGGCCCGCCGGTTCCGCGACTCGCTCGGCACCACGCCGTTGCAGTGGCTGTTGGAGCAGCGGGTCCGGCTGGCACAGGAGTTGCTGGAGACCACCGAGGATCCGGTCGAGCGGATCGCGCACCGTACCGGCTTCGGCAGCGGCGCCAACCTGCGCCAGCACTTCGGTCGGATCAGCGGGATGACCCCGCAGACCTACCGGCACGTCTTCCGGTACCGGGTCGGCGCGTCTGCCCGCCCCACGGTGCCGCACCGGCCGGCCGGCCAACCCCTGCGGTAGCCCTGGCCGCTGGCAATTCACCGGCCGCCACCCGTTGCGTCGTTACCGGAAACTTCCGGAAGTTATGGCCACCACGGCGGTCTCGACATAGCATGCACGCGCTTGAATCCGTCCCAAGGGCCACGTCAGACACACCCCGCCAGCACCGATAAAAAGTAGAGGGATTTCGATGCGCCTCTGGAACCTCTCCCATCGATCACGACGCCGATCCCGAACCGTCGCGCTGCTCTGCTCGGCAGCGCTCGTCGCGGCGGTCGCCGTGGCACCCGCGCCGGCGGCAGCCGCCGAGATCGTCCTCGCCAACGACTTCGAGTCCGGCTCGTACGGGCCGTGGGGACCGCGCGGCGACATCACCCTCGCCATCGCCGACGAGGGACACGAGAGCGACAGCAGCCTGTCGGTCACCGGCCGTACGGCGAACTGGCAGGGCCCGGCGACGAGCGCGACGGCGCTGTTCCGGCCCGGCACGCAGTACTCGGTCACCGCCTGGGTCAAGCTGCCGGCCGGCACCGAGGGCACCGCGGGAGTGCACTTCACCGTCGAGGCGACCCCGGCCGACGGCGGTGACAACACCTACACCTGGATCGGCGGCGACGTCCCCACCACCGCCGAGAGCTGGGTGCAGATCGGCGGCACCTACACGCTGCCCGACGGGCTCAGCGCGGCCACCCTCTACGTCGAGGCGGCGGAGAGCACCCCGTTCCTCCTGGACGACGTCCTGATCACCGGGCCGGGCGGCGAACCGGGCGGACCTGAGCCCGGCACCGTCGTCATCGACACCGACTTCGAGGACGGTCTGGACGGCTGGGGTCCGCGCGACAGCGGTGCCGGCGCCCCGACGGTCGAAGTCAGCGACGTCGCACACGGCGGCTCGGCCGCGGCGCTTGTCACCGACCGGGTCAACCAGGGTGCCGGCCTCGGGCGTGACGTCGCCGGCCTGTTCGAAGCGGGCGTCACCTACGAGTTCAGCGCCTGGCTGCGGTTCGCCGAGGGCCAGCCGACCGACCAGATCTGGCTCAGCCTGGCCAGCACCTCCGGCGGCAGCCAGTCGTTCAGCACCCTCGCCCAGTTCGAGTCCATCACGAACACGGGCTGGACCGAGGTGAGCGCCCGCTTCACCATGCCCGCCTCGGACGAGGCGTCGCTCTACTTCGAGACCCGCTGGGAGGGCGCGGACGTAGCCGGCAACACCAGCGACTTCCTGGTCGACGACATCGTCGTCCGGGTGCCGGAGCCGCCGGTCATCGAAGACCTGACCGGGATCCACGAGACCACCGATTTCCCGGTCGGCGTGGCCATCGACGCCCGGGAGACCGTCGGCGGCGCCGCCGATCTGCTGAACCGGCACTTCAACCAGGTCACGCACGAGAACCACATGAAGCCCGAGGCCTGGTACGACGACGAACGCACCTTCCGACCGCACGAGCAGGCGCTCGCGGTGATGGACTTCGCCCGCGACAACGACCTGCGCGTCTACGGTCACGTGCTGGTCTGGCACAGCCAGACCCCCGACTGGTTCTTCCAGGACGCGGACGGCCAGCCGCTGTCCACGTCGGCGGAACACCAGCAGTTGCTGCGCGACCGCCTGCGTACCCACATCTTCGACGTCGCCGAATCGCTGTCCGAGCGGTACGGCCCATTCGGCTCCCCCACCAACCCGCTGTACGCCTGGGACGTGGTCAACGAGGTCATCAGCGACAGTGGCGAGTACGCCGACGGCCTGCGCCGCAGCGAGTGGTACCGGATTCTCGGCGAGAGCTTCATCGACCTGTCGTTCGAGTACGCGCACGAGGCGTTCAACGACGTCCACGCCGTACCCGGCAGCGACCCGGTCACCCTGTTCATCAACGACTACAACACCGAGCAGAGCGGCAAGCAGGCCCGCTACCGGGCGCTGGTGCAGCGGCTTGTCGACCGCGACGTGCCGATCGACGGGGTGGGGCACCAGTTCCACGTCTCGCTGGCCACGCCGGTCAGCAGCCTGGAGGCCACCTTGGACGCCTTCGCCGGGCTGCCGCTGACCCAGGCCGTCACCGAACTCGACGTCACCACCGGCACCCCGGTGACCCAGGCGCGGCTGATCGAGCAGGGCTACTTCTACCGGGACGCCTTCCGCATCTTCCGGGAGCACACCGACGACCTGTTCGCCGTCACGGTGTGGGGCCTCACCGATGGCCGCTCGTGGCGGTCGGCCAACGCGCCGCTGCTGTTCGACGACAGCCTGCGGGCCAAGCCCGCCTACTACGGGGCGGTGGACGGCGACCTGCCGGCACGCCTGCGCACGGCCAACGTCTTCGCCGGTGACGTGGCCCTCACGGACGCCGCGCCGAAGGACCTGACCTGGCGCAAACTGCCCCTGCACCCGATCGAGGACACGGCCCGGTTCCAGTTGCGTTGGGCGCCGGACCACCTGACCGCGTACGTCACGGTCGACGACGCCACGGTCTCCGGCGACGACCGGGTCACCTTCGCCCTCGGTGACGAGACCTACCGGGTCTCCCGCGACGGCAGCGGCGACGTGCCGGCCGTGGCGGCCGAGCGGGACGACGGCTACCACCTGGTCGCCCACCTGCCGCTGGTCGATGCCGCCGAGGGCGAGACCCGCACCTTCGACGTGCGGGTGACCGACAACGGCACCACCTCCGGCTGGAACACTCCGGGCGCCGTGGGCACCCTGAGCCTGGTGGAGGAGCTGTCGTACCTGGAGGTACGGGAGACGGGCACCGCGCCGGTCATCGACGGCACGGTGGATGCCGGCTGGGCCCAGGCCACCTCGGTCACCACCGCCAAGCAGGTCTCCGGCACCGACGGCGCGACCGCGAACGTCCGCACCCTCTGGCGGGGCCAGACGCTGTACGTGCTGGCCGAGGTCACCGACCCGGTGGTGGACGTCTCCGGCTCCGACCCGTGGACCCAGGACTCGGTCGAGATCTACGTCGACGCCGGCAACGCCAAGAACGGTCCGTTCCGCTACGACGACACCCAGATCCGCATCAACGCCGACAACGTCGTGTCGTTCGGCACCGGTGACGAGGCGTTCCAGGCCGGGCGGCTGGAGAGCGCCGCCGTGCGTACCGAGACCGGCTACACCGTCGAGGCGGCGATCAGCCTGCTCGAATACGGTGGTCTCGGCACGTTCCACGGCCTGGACTTCCAGGTCAACGACGCCTCCGACGGCGCACGCACCTCGATCCGCAACTGGGCCGAGCAGAACGGCGAGGGCTACCAGACCACCGCCCGGTGGGGGGTGGGTCGGCTGGTCGCCGGTTCCAACGTGGAGATCACGATGGAGCGGATCGCCCGTTGGAACTCCAACAGCGGCGGCGGCTACTGCGCCACCATCACCGCCACCAACAACGGTGACAAGTCCGTCGAGTGGACCGCGGTGGTCGATCTGGAGGGTGACATCTACACCGCGTGGAACTTCAAGCGGGAGCGGCTGGCCGACGGCAGCTACCGGATCCAGGGGGTGAAGTGGAACCGGACCCTGGCCGCCGGCGCCAGCACCTTCAGCGTCGGGTACTGCGCCAACCTGTGACACCCGGCCCGGGCCACGTCAGCCGACCACGCTGACGGGCCGGGGCCGGTGAGGTGGCTCCGGTGGTGGCCACCGCCCACTCAGGGCGGTGGCCACCACCTGCATGTCCGCCTTCTGGCCGCCGCGGTCGTCGCCGATCTCGTCTCCGTCCGGCGGCCGTGACCAGCCGGCACCGGAGCTGAGTTGCCGGAGCGGGGCGGCGGCCCCGCACCGCTCAGATGGCGCGGGCGATGCAGATGCGGGCGTCGAGCCGGGGTCCGGCCTCGTAGATCATGTACGAGACGCCGCCGTCGGTGCCGAAGGCCGGCGCGGCGACCCGACCGTTGTCCGAGGCGATCGGGGCGTGGAAGACCCCGAGGTGCACCTCCCGGTCGAAGTTGTTGCCGACCTCGGTGAGCCGGATCCGTCCGTCGTTGCCGTGGTAGGCGACGTAGCTGGTGCCGTTGCGCCTGAGCAGGTGCGGGCTGGAGATGTCGGTCAACCCGTCACCGGCCGGCGAGATCAACGGGTTCGGGGCGAACTGCCACTGGTCCCAGCCGTTGGGTGACCAACCCCAGAAGATCTTGCGGGTGCCGGGGCCGACGGTGTGCGCGCCCATGAAGAGCATGACGTACTTGTTGTTCTTTCCGGCGACGGAGTGTTCGAAGACCCGGGCGTACGAGGTCTCGGTGGTGTTCGGCACCAGCCGGGTGCTCAGGATCGGCGTCTCGTTGGTGAAGGTGATGCCGTCGCGGGAGCGGGCCACCCGGGTGGTGAAGTTCTCCCCGTGGAAGTAGAGGAAGAACTCCCTGGTGGAGGCGTTCCACACCACGTGCGGTGAGGAGACGTGACTGACCGTGGTGGTGGGCAGTACCCGGTCGACGATCGGGTTCCCGGGGTGTTCGGTGTAGGGGCCTTCGAGCCGGTCGGCGTAGGCCAGGCAGATGCCGCCGGGCGCGTCGTGCGGGGCGTAGTAGAGGTAGTACCGCCCCCGGGCACCGGAGATCTTGTCGTAGACCCCGCGTACGCAGGGAAAGATCATCTCGCCGGTGGGGTTGTAGGCCAGCGGGCCGGCGAACGCGTCGCGGACGTACCGGTAGCTGGGGAAGCCGGCCGGGCCGGCGAGGGCCGGAGCGGCGGCGAGGGTGCCGCCGAGCGCGGTACCGGCGGCCGTCGCGGTGCCGATCAGGGCGGCGCCGCGCAGCAGGCCACGGCGGGTCACCGGGGCGGGTCGGGGGGTCCGGTCTGGCATGCGGGTCTCCGATCGTGAGGGGACGCTCGTCGATGGCGGAGCTGGGGATGGTGCGGGACCGCCCTGCCGGCGGGAACGCGGCGGAACGGTGGGTGGCAGGCGTGGACCGCGGCCACCGCAACGCTTGCCGGTGACCGTGCGTGAGATCGGGCTCCATGAGGGAGCGAACCTTGTGATCGATGAGTCTGCGGTCGCCGACGAGCCCGGGTCAAGGCGCTAATACGAATTATCACGCCGATTATCCGGAGAAGTTTTCCGACGACGGGGGTTGACGACAGGTGGTGGCGGGTCGCAGGATTTCACACCAACGTAGCTAATGCGTATTAGCGCAGAAATGATTGGACACGGAAAGTGACCGGATCGCGCAGGCGGGTGACCCAGCAGGACATCGCCCGGATGACCGGCGTCAGCCAGGCGACGGTCTCGCTGGTGCTCAACGGCCGCGACGACGGCAGCGTCCGGATCGCCCCGGAGACCCGGGAACGGGTGCTGGGCGCCATCCGGGCCACCGGGTACGTCGCCGACCCGGTGGCCCGGCGGCTCGCCGCCCGGCACAACCGGATCATCGGCGTCTTCACCTACGAGCCGGTCTTCCCGGCCGGCACCGGCGACTTCTACCACCCGTTCCTGGTCGGTATCGAGGAATCGGCCGAGCGTCTCGGCTGCGACCTGCTGCTGCTCACCAGCGCCCCGGTCACCGACGGCCGGCGGCGAATCTTCCACGACGACAACCGGCTGCGGCTGGCCGACGGCTGCGTCCTGCTCGGTCGGTCACTGGACCGCGACGAGCTGGGCCGGCTGGTCGCCGAGGGGCAGCCGTTCGTCTCCGTCGGCCGACGCGACGACGCGGGCGGACCGGTGCCGTACGTCGGCGCGGACTACGCCGCCGCCACCGCCGACGTGGTCCGGCGCGCCCTCGACGCCGGCCACACCAGGCTGGCATACCTCGGCCAGGGCGCCGGCCCGGAATCACACACCGACCGGTTCGCCGGCTACCGGACCGCCCTCGACGCGGCCGGGCTGCCGACCCGGCACGAACCCACCGACCGCTCCCCCGCCGACCTGCTCGACACGCTGCTCGACACCGGAGTCACCGCCGTGGTGGTCGAGGAGTACGCCGACGGAGTCTCGCTGGCCAACGCCGCCGTCGAGCGCGGCCGGACCGTGCCCGCCGACCTGTCCATCCTCGCGCTTGGCGACCCGACCCGGCCGACCACAAGCGACCTGGAGTTCACCGGCTTCCGGATCCCCCGCCGCGAGATGGGATGGCAGGCCGTCGAGGTGCTCACCGGGCTGCTCGCCGGGGTGCCCGGCACGGTGACCCAGCGGCTGCTGCCGTGCCAGCCGGTCGACGGCGTCACCCTCCTGCCGCCCCGGCACTGACCAGCTCACCCCCGGTCGCCACCCCGTTGCCCGGCGACCCTGGACCGTTCCATGAGAGGACCGACCGTGCCCGAGATGCAGGCCGAAGTACTAATCGTCGGCGGTGGGCTCGGCGGCGTGGCCGCCGCCCTGGCCGCGCTGCGCGCCGGCCGCAGCGTGCTGCTGACCGAGGAGTACGACTGGCTCGGCGGGCAACTCACCAGCCAGGCCGTACCGCCGGACGAGCACTCCTGGGTGGAGCGCTTCGGCGTCACCGCCAGCTACCGGGCGCTGCGGGACGGCATCCGGGAGCACTACCGGCGCTGGTATCCGCTGACCGACCGGGCTCGGCGCACCACCGCGCTCAACCCGGGCGCCGGGCACGTCAGCCGACTCTGCCACGAACCCCGGGTCGCGGTGGCGGTGCTGGAGGGCATGCTGGGGCCGTACCGGGGATCCGGGCGGCTGCGGGTGCTCCAGCCGTACCGGCCGGTGGCCGCCGACACCGACGGCGACCGGGTCGTCGGTGTCACCGTGGCGCACCGGCACACCGGTGAGCGGGTGCACCTGAGCGCGCCGTACGTGCTGGACGCCACCGAGACCGGCGAGCTGCTGCCGTTGACCGGCACCGAGTACGTCACCGGCTTCGAGTCCCGGGCCGACACCGGTGAACCGAGCGCGCCGGAGCAGGCCCAGCCGGCGAACATGCAGGCGGTGTCGGTGTGCTTCGCGGTCGACCACGTCGACGGCGACCACACGATCGACAAGCCGGCGGCGTACGACTTCTGGCGGGCGTACCGGCCGCCGTTCTGGGGCGACCGGATGCTGTCGTTCCGCTCCCCCAACCCGCGCACCCTGGCGATCTCCGAACGCAGCTTCACCCCCAACCCGGACGACGACCCCTGGCTGGTCCAGGCCGACCAGCGGGTCAATCCCGGCGACGGGAACCTGTGGACGTTCCGCCGCATCGCCGCCCGACGCAACTTCACCCCCGGTGCGTACGACAGCGACATCTGCCTGGTCAACTGGCCGATGATCGACTACTTCGAGCGGCCGGTGATCGACGTACCTGACGGCGACGCCGGCATCGCCGCGGCCCGGGAGCTGTCCCTGTCGGTGCTGTACTGGTTGCAGACCGAGGCGCCACGCACCGACGGTGGAACCGGCTTTCCCGGACTGCGACTACGCGGCGACGTCACCGGCACCGGCACCCCCGCCACCGGCGGAGACGTCACCCACAGCGGCCTGGCCCAGGCGCCCTACATCCGGGAGTCGCGCCGCATCCGCGCCGAGTACACGGTCGTCGAGCAGGACCTCTCCCTGGAGATCCGGGGCGACAAGGGCGCGGTCAGCTACGCCGACTCGGTAGGGGTCGGCATGTACCGCATCGACCTGCACCCCTCCACCGGCGGCGACAACTACATCGACGTGGCCTCCTGCCCCTTCGAGATACCACTCGGTGCCCTGATCCCCAGGCGGGTGGAGAACCTGCTGCCCGCCGGCAAGAACATCGGCACCACGCACATCACAAACGGCTCCTACCGCCTGCACCCCGTGGAGTGGAACGTCGGCGAGGTCGCCGGTCTGCTCGCGGACTTCTGCCTGGCCCGGCGGGTCACCCCCCGCGCGGTGCGCTACACCCCCGGCCTGCTGGCCGACTTCCAGAACCGCCTCGCCGATTCCGGTGTCGAGCTGCGCTGGCCCGACATCGCCGGCTACTGAGGAAGGACATAACCCCATGAGGAACCGGTTGACGGCCGTCGTCGCGCTCACCGCGCTGCTCGGCCTGACCGCCTGCGGCGGCGACTCCGCCGAGTCCGACGGCCCGGTCACGCTGCGGATGACCACCTGGTCGGCGAACGAGGCCCACCTGAAGCTGTTCAACGAGATCGCCGCCGAGTACACCGCGACGAATCCGGACGTCGCCGGGATCACCTTCGACCCGATCCCGTTCGAGAGCTACACCACCACCCTGACCACCCAGATCGCCGGCGGCAACCCGCCCGACCTGGCCTGGGTGCTGGAGAACTCCGCGCCCGACTTCGTCACCTCCGGCGCGCTGGTGCCGCTTGACGACACCCTCAAGGGCACCGAGGGGTACGGCTTCGACGAGCTCGCCCCGGCCGCGACGAAGCTGTGGCAGGCCGACGGCAAGCTGTACGCGTACCCCTTCTCCACCTCACCGTTCGGGGTGTTCGTCAACACCGACCTGGTGAAGTCCTCCGGCGCGCAGAGCCCGGCCGAGCTGATCGCCGCCGGCCAGTGGACCTGGCAGAACGCGCTGACCACCGCGAAGGCGGTGCAGGCGGAGACCGGCAAGGCGGGTCTGGTGGTCCGCGACTTCGACTACAAGGGTTGGGACTTCCTGTCCACCGTCTGGACCGGTTGGGGCGCGCAGGCGTGGAGCGAGGACGGCCGCACCTGCGGCTTCAACTCGGCCGAGATGGTCGAGGCGATGACCGTCCTGCACCGGGGGATCTTCGTCGACAAGGCGCTACCGGGCCCCGGTACCACAGCCGACTTCTTCGCCGGTGACGCCGGCATGACCATCACCCAGATCTCCCGCGCGTCGCTGCTGGAGGGGCAGAAGTTCGGTTGGGACCTGGTGCCGCTCCCCGCCGGACCGAAGGGTGAGTACGCGGTGATCGGCCAGGGCGGGATGGGTGTGCTCAAGCAGGGCCGCAACGCCGAGGCCGCCGCCGACTTCCTGGCCTACCTGACCAACCCGGCCAACTCGGCGAAGCTCGCGCAGTTCTTCCCGCCGCCGCGTACCTCGCTGCTCACCGCCGAGACCCTCGCCAAGACCAACCCGCTGCTCAGCCCGGAGCAGTTGCAGGAGGTGGTCATCGACGGGATCGCCGACGGAGTGGTCAAGCCCAGCCACACCGGCCAGGCCGAGCTGAACCAGGCGGTCCGGGCCGCACTGGACCCGCTGTGGCGGCCGGACGCCGACGTGCGGGGCGTACTCGACGGCGTCTGCACCGCGATCAATCCGCTGCTGGCGAAGTAGGTTCTCCGATGTCGGTCCTGACCAGGGACACCGTGGGGCGGGCCGGTGACCGGTCCGCCCCCGGCGGGGCCGCGCCGCACCGGCGCGGCTGGTGGACGACCCGCCGCCGCGACCAGCTCGCCGGGCTGCTCTTCGTCGCACCGCAACTCGCCGGGTCGGTGCTGTTCGTGCTGATTCCGCTCGGGCTGGTCTTCTGGTACAGCCTGCACGAGTGGAACGTGCTCGCCGGCACCTTCGAGTTCGTCGGCCCGGGCAACTACCAGGCCATGGCCGACGACCCGAACCTGCCGTCGGTGCTGCGGGTCACCGCGCTGTTCTCGATCGGCCTGGTGGCGTTCAACCTCAGCCTGGCCCTGCTGCTCGCGGTGCTGCTCAACCAGCGGCTACGCGGCACCGTCGTGTTCCGGACGTTGTTCTTCTCCCCGGTGGTCGTCTCGCTGGTCGCCTGGACGATCGTGTGGGGCTTCCTGCTCCAGGACAACGGCGGTGTCAACGGGGCGTTGGGCGTGGCCGGCGTGGACGGGCCGAACTGGCTGCGCGGCGACTGGACGGCACTGCTGTCGGTGATCGTGGTGCAGGTGGTCAAGAACGTCGGCCTGAACATGGTGCTGTTCCTGGCCGCCCTGCAGGGGGTGCCGGCGGAACTGTACGAGGCGGCCCGGGTCGAGGGCGCCAACGCCTGGACCCGGTTCCGTCGGATCACCGTGCCGCTGATCAGCCCGACCATCCTGCTCACCTCGATCATCACGGTGGTCGGGTCGTTGCAGGTGTTCGCCCAGATCGCCGTGCTCACCCAGGGCGGGCCGGGCACCTCGACCACGGTGCTCGTCTACTACCTGTACCAGCGGGCGTTCCAGTTCCACCAGTTCGGCTACGGGGCCACGCTGTCGGTGCTGCTCTTCCTGATCGTGCTGGTGCTGACCGTCGTGCAGTGGCGGATGCGCAGGAAGTGGGTCTTCCATGAACAGTAGGCTCTCCGTACGGGCCAAGGTCGCGCTCTACGGCGCGCTCTGCCTGCTGGCCCTGCCGTTCGTCTTCCCCACCTGGTGGATGGTCACCTCGTCGGTGAAACCGGTAGGCGACATCTTCGCCTTCCCACCGTCGCTGATCCCGACCGAGGCCAGCCTCTCCGCGTACCGTCGGGTCTTCGAGCTGCAACCGTTCGCGCAGCAGTACTTCAACAGCGGGTACATCGCGGCCGTGGTCACCATCGGCACCCTGGCGGTGTCGTCGCTGGCCGGGTACGCCTTCGCCCGGATCCGCTTCCGGGGTCAGCAGGTGCTGTTCGTGGTGGTGCTGGTCGGGCTGCTCATCCCGAGCGAGGTGACGATCGTGCCGCTGTTCCGGATGTTCAACTCGTGGGGCATGGTGGACACCCACTGGCCGCTGATCCTGGTGCCGATCCTCGGCGCGCCGAGCGTACTGGCCACCTTCATCATGCGGCAGTTCTTCATCACCCTTCCCGCCGAGTTGGAGGAGGCGGCGCGGGTGGACGGGCTGGGCCGCTTCGCCACCTTCTGGCGCATCGCGTTGCCGCTGGCCCGTCCGGCGCTCGGCGCGGTGGCGATCTTCACCTTCCTGCACAGCTGGAATCTCTACCTGGAGCCGATCGTCTTCCTCTCCACACCGGAGAAGTTCACCCTGCCGCAGGCGCTCACCCAGTTCGTCGACGCCTACGGCGGGCCGATGTGGGACGTACAGCTGTCGGCGGCGTCGATGACCGCCATCCCCATTTTGGTGATCTTCGTGATCGCGCAACGGCAGTTCATCGAAGGTCTGGCCCACACCGGTCTGAAGGGCTGAGGCGCCCGCAGACCTCAGGTGCGGCGAGCCCCGGTCGACCGTTGCTGGTCGCCCGGGGCTCGTCGGTGGGTGTCGGATCAGGCGAGGTCGAAGCGGTCCAGTTCCATCACCTTGGTCCAGGCCGCCACGAAGTCGGCCACGAACTTGACCCGGGCGTCGTCGCTGGCGTAGACCTCGGCGAGCGCGCGGAGCTGGGAGTTGGAGCCGAAGATGAGGTCGACCGCGGTGGCGGTCCACTTCACCTGCTCGGTGGCCACGTCCCGGATCTCGTACACGTGCTCGTCGGACTCCGACGCCTTCCAGCGGGTGCCCGGGGAGAGCAGGTTGCTGAAGAAGTCGTTGGTGAGCACGCCCGGCCGGTCGGTGAGCACGCCGTGCCGGCTGCCGCCGACGTTGGCGCCGAGAGAGCGCAGACCACCCACGAGCACGGTCATCTCGGGCGCGGTCAGGTTGAGCATGTACGCCCGGTCGATGAGCAACACCTCCGGCTGGGTCTTCTCGCCCGGACGCAGGTAGTTGCGGAACCCGTCGGCACGCGGCTCCAGGACCCGGAACGACTCGATGTCGGTCTGCTCCTGGCTGGCGTCGGTGCGGCCCGGGTGGAACGGGACGGTGATCTCGACACCGGCGTCCCGGGCCGCCTTCTCCACCGCGGCCGAACCGGCCAGCACGATCAGGTCAGCGAGGGAGATCCTGGCCCCACCCGCCGAGTTGAACTCCCGCTGGATGCCCTCCAGGGTGCTCAGCACCGTCGCGAGCTGCTCCGGCTGGTTGACCTCCCAGCTGCGCTGCGGTTCGAGGCGAATCCGGGCACCGTTGGCACCGCCGCGCTTGTCGGTGTACCGGAAGCTCGCGGCCGAGGCCCAGGCGGTGCTCACCAACTGGGCAGTGGTGAGACCGGACTCCAGCACCTTCGCCTTCAGCGCCGCGATGTCAGCTTCACCGACCAGCTCGTGGTCGACGGCCGGCACCGGGTCCTGCCACAGCTGGGGCTCCGGCACCCACGGCCCGAGGAACCGGCTGACCGGACCCATGTCGCGGTGCAGCAGCTTGAACCACGCCTTGGCGAAGGCCAGGGCGAACTCGTCCGGGTTCTCCAGGAACCGGCGGGAGATCTTCTCGTACGCCGGGTCCACGCGCAGCGACAGGTCGGTCGTGAGCATCGTGGGCTTGTGCTTCTTCGACGGGTCGTGGGCGTCCGGGATGATCGCCTCGGCGTCCTTGGCGACCCACTGCTTGGCACCGCCGGGGCTGGTGGTGAGTTCCCACTCGTAGCCGAAGAGGATCTCGAAGAACCGGTTGCTCCACTGCGTCGGCCGGTCGGTCCAGGTGACCTCGAGGCCGCTGGTGATGGTGTCGGCGCCCTTGCCGCTGCCGTACGTGCTCAGCCAGCCCAGGCCCTGCGCCTCCAGCGGCGCGCCCTCAGGCTCTGCGCCCACGTGGTCGTCGGCGACACCGGCGCCGTGGGTCTTGCCGAAGGTGTGGCCACCGGCGATCAGCGCGACGGTCTCCTCGTCGTTCATCGCCATCCGGGCGAAGGTCTCCCGGATGAAGTGCGCCGCCGCGAGCGGGTCCGCGTTGCCGCGCGGGCCCTCGGGGTTGACGTAGATCAGGCCCATCTCGGTCGCGCCGACACCCTGCGACATCTCCTTCTCGGAGACGTAGCGCTCGTCACCCAGCCAGGTGTCCTCCGGGCCCCAGAAGATCTCCTCGGGCTCCCAGACGTCCTCCCGGCCGAAGCCGAACCCGAAGGTCTTGAAGCCCATCGACTCCAGGGCCACGTTACCGGCGAGCACGAGCAGGTCGGCCCAGGAGATCTGCTGGCCGTACTTCTGCTTCACCGGCCACAGCAGGCGGCGCGCCTTGTCCAGGTTGGCGTTGTCCGGCCAGCTGTTGAGCGGGGCGAAGCGCTGCCCGCCGTCACCGGCGCCGCCGCGGCCGTCCTCGATGCGGTAGGTGCCCGCGGCGTGCCAGCTCATCCGGATCATCAAGCCGCCGTAGTGACCGAAGTCGGCCGGCCACCAGTCCTGCGAGGTGGTGAGGACCTCGGTGATGTCCCGCTTGAGCGCCTCGACGTCGAGCTTGGCGAACTCCTCGGCGTAGCTGAAGTCCTCCCCCAGCGGGTTGCCCTTCGACGAGTGGGCGTGCAGCACCGAGAGGTCGAGCTGGTTGGGCCACCAGTCCCGGTTCGTACGCGGACGACCGCCGGTCTTCGGGGTCGGCGAGTCGATCGCCGGGTTCTCGCTCTCGCTGCCGTGGGCGGTCACGGAGTCGTGCGCGACCGGGCAGCCGGCCGCCGCCTTGGCGTCCACGCCCTGGGCGCTGGACGGGGCGTCGTGCTCTGCGTTGCTCAATGTGCTTCCTTCCGACCTGGCGGTTCACTTGTGGTGCGGGCGGTCGCGCAGTCGGGGCAGGTGCCCCAGTAGACGACCTCCGCCTCGTCGACCACGAACCCGTGGTCGTCGGAGGCGGTCAGACAAGGGGCGTAGCCGACGGCGCAGTCCACGTCGGCGATCACGCCGCAGGAGCGGCAGACGACATGATGGTGGTTGTCCCCGACCCGGGACTCGTAGCGGGCGATCGCTCCGGTGGGCTGGATGCGCCGCACCAGACCGGCGTCGGTGAGTGCCCGCAGCACATCGTAGATCGCCTGGTGGGACACGGTGGGATGATCGGCACGGACCAGCCGGATCACGGTGTCGGTGTCGACGTGCGGGTGGTCGCGTAGCGCCGCGAGCACCGCCAACCGGGGCCGGGTCACGCGCAACGAGACCGCCCGCAGCTGCGCCTCGAAGTCGGCCGTCATGCCGACGAACCTACTCGGTTCTTCTGGAATCAATCAAGTTTTCGCGGAATCAGGCATTCGTGTCGCCGGTGTCCCCGCCCTCGTCCGCAGCCGCCGACGTGGCCGAGGTCACCGAGGCGGTGGGAGACGTCTGATCGGCAGGGGGAGCTGTGGTTTCGGCAGGTTCCGTGCTCGGTGCCGGGGTCGGATCCGACGGCGGGGACGGGGTGGGGGGCCGCGAGGTCGCCGCGGGACTCGACGTCGCCGGCGGGCTGGGCGTGGGGCTGGTCGTCGCCGACGGGCTCGGGGAGGTCGACGGATCGGACGTGGTCGGCGTCGAGCTGGTCGGCGTGCCCGGTGGCGTCGCCGATGGTGCGCCTGACGGCTGGGCGTCGGGCTGACCCGATCCGCCTCCGCCGCCGTCCGGAGACGGGCGGTCCTCCTCCGGCGTACCCGACCGCCCCCGTCTGGACCCCTCCGTCGACGCCGCCGGCTCGGCCGACGCGGAGGCCAGGACCGACGTCCGTACGTGCGTGCCGGCATGCTCGCAGGCGACACCCGCCAGGCTGAACCGCTCCGGCGTCTCGTGCCCGCCGGACTCGACCCGGCCGTGCAGGGTCGCCGTCACGCCGGTGCCCGGTTCCGACGGCTCGGCCAGCCGCAGGGTCACCCGCTGCTCATCGTGTGTCCAGGCGGCGCCCCGCACGTCGAGGAGATGTTGGCTGGCGGGCAGGGTGAAGGTCAGCGCCCGCTGCCCGGTCGCGGGTCGCCCGGTTCCGGTAACGCTGATCTGAGCCAGGAAACGGCCATCGGCGGCCTGCTGCGCCCGGTACTGCACCGTGCAGCCGGCCTCGGCGGCCGGTGGGTCCGCCGAGCCTTCCTCGGCGGTGAGCAGTCCCGGCAGGATCCCGGCCAGCGCGGCCGCCGCGGCGGCAGGAGCGGCGAACAGCAGTCCGCGCCGCCGCCCGACGACCGCCGACCGCCGGGCAGGTGCGCCGGCCGGCCTGGTGGGGCCGGCGACCGTCCGGGTGGGTACGGCGACCGAGGTGGGCGCGGCGCCGGGTGCCGGCCGCACGGTCATGGTCACCCCGGCCAGCGTCTCGGCGACTTCGGCCGCGCCCGGACGCCGGTCCGGATCGGTGGCCAGACACCTACCGATCAGGTGCGCGTGGAAGTCGGACAGTCCCTCGACGGCCGGAACGGCCACCGATTCGTGCGGAGCGCGTTGCGGAGCCTGACCGGTGAGGCACTCGGCGAGCACGACGCCGAGGGCGAACACGTCGCCCGCCGGCACCGCCTCCGCTCCGGCGGTCAGCTCCGGCGGCAGATAGCTCGGGGTCCCCCACAACTGCCCGTCCGGCTCCGCCGGGTCGTCACCCGCGCCGGCCGCGATACCGAAGTCGACCACCTTCACGCCGCTCTCGGTGAGCATGATGTTGCCGGGCTTGACGTCCCGGTGCACGATGCCCTGCTCGTGCGCGGCGGCGAGAGCCGCCGCAACCTGCTGACCGATCCGCAGCGCCTCGTCCGGGGGCAGCGGGCCGGCGGCACGGAGCCGAGCGGACAGCGTCGATCCGGCGACGAACTCCATCACCAGGAACGGGGTGGGTGTGCGGGTCAGGTGCCGCTGCTCACCGTAGTCGTAGACCCGGGCCACACCCGGGTGGTCCAGCCGGGCGGCGGCCAACGCCTCGCGGCGGATGCGGTCGCGGGCCGCCGGGTCGCCCAGCAGCGGCGCCGACAACAGCTTCACCGCGACGGTACGCTGCAACCGCAGATCGTAGCCGCGCCAGACGGTGGCCATCCCACCCCGACCGACCGGCTCGTCGAGCCGGTAACGCCGCTGCAGACATCGCACGAGCCCAACCTCCCGCTCCGGTCGCGCACCCCTGGCAGGGTGTCCCGTCGGCGGATCGTGTCCGGTCACCGCCCTGGTCGACTATCGCGCTACCCCCGGCCGGAGGCTGGAAAACCCCTGGTCAATCAGTTGGTACGTCTCGATTCGTGATGTCACGTGACCGTCACACGTTCGCGCGGCACCCGTCATCCCGCAGGGCATCTCTGGGAACAGGCATCGTTTCGAGGAGGCGACGACATGCGCGACCGACCTTTTGCCAACTGGACCACGCGGCGGGTGCGCGCTGCCGGCGATCCAGCAGTCCATCCGGCCGTGCGGGGCGGCCAAGGAGGAGCCGTTCCGCGCGGCGTCCGGCACGCGGCGCTCGTCACCGCACTGGCGGCCGTACTCGCCGGCACCGGCTGCGCCCCCGAGCCGGTGGCGGAACCGCCACCTCCCGCCACCGGCACCAGCCCGCCGAACACCCTCGCGAAGGTCGACGTCGGTGACGCGCTGACCGTGACCGCGACCGTGGACCGGGTCATCGACGAGCGCGCGCTCGTCGTACGGGATGTCGACCTGGCCGACCGCACCCTGCTCGTCCTGACCCGGCAGGCGGTGGAGGCGGCCCCGCCGCAGTTGCTCAGCGTGGAGGGGACCGTGGTCCGCTTCTCGTACCGCAGCCTCGCGGCCCGCCACCACCTGACCGACCGGGCGGCGTACCGCCCGTTCGAAGGGCAGAAGGCACTGGTGGCCAGTCAGGTCACCGTGTGGCGGTGACGGGCTCCGCGCAGCCGGCCACGCCGCGGTACTACAGCTTGCGGGCGACCACCCCGACGAAGGTGTGGTAGGTGTCGCTCTGCTCCGGTGCGGTCTCATCCGGGTCCGGTCGCCACGCGGCCACCGGCACCAGGCCCGGTTCCGCCACCTCCAGCCCCTCGACAAAGGAGAGGATCTCCTCGTCGGTACGCCAACGACCGGTGCCGAGGGACTCGTTGAAGATGCGCTCGACCTCGCGCGCCTTCCGGGAGGCATCGGGGTGCCGGTCACCGGGATCACGGAAGTGGGAGATCGCGACGTAGCTGCCCGACGGCAGGGCGTCGATCAGCCTCGCCGCCACCGCCTTCGGGTTCTCGTCGTCCGTGAGGTGGTGCAGGATCGCGAAGAGCAACAGCCCGACGGGGCGGTCGAAGTCCAGGAACCGGCGGACCTCCGGGTGCTCCAGGATGGCCTCCGGCGACCGGATGTCGGCCTGGACCACCGTCGCGGTTCCGGCGTCGGCCAGCAGCGCCCTACCGTGCGCCAGCACGATCGGATCGTTGTCGACGTAGACCACCCGCGCCTGCGGGTCGTGGCGCAGGGCCACTTGGTGCACATTGCCCTGAGTGGGCAGACCGGAACCGAGATCGAGGAACTGCCCGATGCCCTGCTCGGTGAGAAAGCGCACCGCCCGACGCAGGAAGGCCCGATTCGCCTGGCCCGCCTGCGGGCCGTCCGGCGTGATCCTGAGCGCGTGCTCGGCGACGGCGCGGTCCACAGCGAAGTTGTCCTTGCCACCGAGCATGAAGTCGTACACCCGGGCGATGCTCGGCACGCTCATGTCGACCCCGGACGGTGCCACCTCTTCATTCGCCACAGTTCGTCTCCTCGTCCACACCGGATCACGGTCGGCCGAACTGCACCTGCTCGACATCCTGCGGCCGACGCCGTCGACCATCCTAAGTGGTCCCCTCGACGGCGCGCTCACTCCGGTCCGTCTCGGCTTCCTCGTTCGGGTGCCAGACATCCGGTGGTCGATGCGCCACCGTCGTCCCGGTCAGCGTCGAAGCCTGTCGGTGGCCGGTGCCAGAATGCCGCACAACCGATCTTGGGAGGGTTACGTGGGTAGCTGGGACAGCGGACCGTTCGACAACGACACCGCCGCCGACTGGTGTGGCGACCTAGACAAGGCCGACGCCACTGAGCGTCCGGCACTGGTCCGCAAGGCCCTGCACGGGGCCGCCGTCGAGCAGGACTACCTCGACTCCGACATCGCCTGCGAGGCGATCGCCGCAGCCGCGATCGTGGCCGCGCACCTGCCCGGCGGGCAACCCGTCACTTCACCGTACGCGCCGGAGGTTCTCCGCAGCGGCGGCCGACTCGACCTGCCCGGCGACCTGCCCGCACTGGCCGCGAGCGCGCTCGAGCGGATCATGTCCGCAGATTCCGAATGGCACGACCTGTGGCAGGAGGCGTACGCCGACGACGACAACCCGGCCTTCGACACCGTCCGCGAGCTGCGCCGGACACTGACGGCCCGATCCGGCACGGATGGGTCCGCAGGTCGACCGGATCACGACTCGGTGAGGTAGGGCGTGGCCTCTCGGGGCTTCATGCGACCCGTGCTCACCTGGGCAGGGATGCCGCCCAGGTGAGCACGCGGTCGACGTCCGATCGCGTCCAGCCGAGTGTGGGATCGATCGATACGAGCAAGGTCGGTACCGGACGGGCAGCGGCCCACCGCCGGCCGACGGCGGTGTGGTCGTCATCGATCCACGCGGCCGGTCGATCGGCGGCCACGGCGGCCACGGCCGGCACCTTGAGTTCAGGATCGAACGGCACCGGTGGGACGACGACCACCGGCAGCGGCCCGACTCCGAGCAGCGGCAGGTAGAGCTCGTTGGCGTCCTCGCCCCAACCCGTTGCCCACCACAGCTCTCCGGCGACGGCCAGCTCCCGGATCCAGTCGGCATGCGCCACGCAGTAGCGCTGCGGGTCTTCCCCGTCGAAGAGGACACGTTCCTGGTAGCCGTCCGGGCAGGTCGGTGCCGCGAAGGGATTCAGTACGCCGTCGAGGTCCAGGAAGATGACGGGTAGGTCGGGCCGTCCCGCGCGGTGCGGATTCAACGGACGCACATGGTCGGCAGGGACCCTAGGACGCCTGGCGGACGGGCATGTCGGCCCGCCAGACCTCGGCCAGATCGCTGAGAGAAACGTCCAGGGCGTGGCTGAGGCGGACCACGGTGCCGAACGCCGGCGCGGGGAGGCGGCCCGCCTCGATCTTGCGCAGCGTCTCGGGCGAGATGCCGGCTGCCAGGGCCACGTCGACGAGGCTGCGGCCGGCTCGAGCGGCCCGCAGGGCGGCTCCGAGGCGCTGGCCCGCGGCGATCTGTTCGGCGGTGAGCGGTTGGCGAACCATGCCAGCAGGATATCCCCTCCGAGCCGCCCCATCGTGACGTGGTATAAAAATACCGCAAGGATGAGGGAGGCTTTCATGATCGAGCTCAAGTCGGCCGAGGAAATCGAGCTGATGGCGGTGACCGGCGAGTTCGTCGGCGAATTGCTCGCCGAGCTGAGCGGTGTCGCCGCCGTCGGCGTCAACCTGATGGACCTTGAGCACTACGCTCGCCGTCGGATCAACGAACGCGGTGCGGAGTCCTGCTACTGGGATTACGCCCCCTCGTTCGGCCGTGGTCCGTTCCGCAACGTGCTGTGCCTGTCGGTCAACGACGCGGTGCTGCACGGTCTTCCCCACGACTACGTCCTACGGGACGGCGATCTGCTCAGCATCGACATGGCGGTCGGCATCGACGGCTGGGTCGCCGACTCCGCGCTCTCCGTCGTCGTCGGCACCCCCGACCCGGCCGACCTGAGGCTGATCGAGGCCACCGAGGTCGCACTGGAAGCCGCCATCAAGGCCGCCCAGCCCGGCGGCCGGCTGGGCGACGTCTCCGCCGCGATCGGTGAGGTCGCCAACGCCTACGGCTACCGGGTCAACGCCGAGTTCGGCGGCCACGGCATCGGCCGCACCATGCACGAGGCCCCGCACGTGGCCAACAGCGGCCGCCCCCGGCGCGGCCTGAAACTCGAACCCGGCCTGACCATCGCCATCGAGCCCTGGCTCTGCCACTCCACCGACAAGATCAGGTACGACAAGGACGGCTGGACCATCCGGTCGGCCGACGGTTCCCGCACCGCCCACTCCGAGCACACGGTCGCCGTCACGGCTTCCGGCCCCCGGGTCCTGACCCGCCGCCCCGCCCACGGCACCGCCTCCCCGGACCACCCCGAGAAGTCCGCCACCCACTCCTGAGCCGGGCGATCTCCGCGCGGTCGACGGACCGCCGGTTGTCAGCACCGGCAGCGGTCAATGCCGGGCCATGTGGGCTATCGGGGGGTCAGGACACCGAACTCGTTGCCGTCGGGGTCGGCCAGCATGACCGTGCCGTCCTCGCCGACCCCGATCCACGTGGCGCCGAGGGACACCAGCCGGTCGGCCTCCGACCGCTGGTCGCCGTCGGCGGGTGGCGCAAGTTCGAAGCGCTGCCGGCTCCTTCCCTGCTTCGGTGCCACAGGCGGACCGCCCCAGGCGACCTTCGTCCCACCGCGCGGTGACTGCACGGCGGTCTCCTGATCCTGATCCCACACGAGCGGCCAGTGCAGCGCCGCCTGCCAGAAGAGGCCGACCTCCCGGGTGCCGTCGCAGGCGATTTCACCGAGAAACCCGCATCCGGCGAGGAACTTGTTGCCCGGCTCGATCACGCACAACGCGTTACCTTCGGGGTCGGCCAGGACGACGTGTCCTTCCTCCGGGCGTTGTCCCAGGTCCAGGTGGCCCGCACCGAGAGCGAGCGCCCTGGCCACCGTCTGCTGCTGGTCGTCCGGGCTGGCGCTGGTGAGGTGCAGGTGCAGGCGGTTCTCCCCCACCCGCTTCGCGCGGCTTGCCGCGAACCGGAGGCCGAGCTGCGTGTCCGTGCCGGGGAGAAACGCGCCGCCGGCGTCACGAACGACATCCCGGCCGAGCAGGCCGGCCCAGAACTGCGCCAACCGCAGCGGCGCGCTGGCATCGAAACACACCGCGACCAGCTGACACGTCATTGCATCCCCCGGATCGTCGGCTGACCATCATCGGCAGCGCCATTCACCGGGTGGAGCGTAGGGAGATTCGTCGCCGGGCACAGCCGAATATCCCGACGACGCCCGCGTGGTCTCCCCGAACGGCGTGTCGGCCGTGGAGGTCAGCAGCCGAGGCGCCTGGTGGACAGGGCGATGTCATCGATCCAGAGATCGAACTCGCCCGGCGTGGTGCCGCCCTGGTAGAGCTGCCAGCCGATCTTGACGGTGTTCACCGTCGGCAGGACGAACGGCACGTCGTTGCCACCGTGTTCGGTGGTGGAGGCGGTCAGCTCCGGGTTCGCCACCCCGTCGATCCACACCGCGACCCGGTTGTCCGCCGGGTCAAGCTGCCACTCGAAGCACTGCCAGGTGTCCTCGACGACCGGGGCGGACTCGCGCCAGTTGGTCCAGTCGCCGGTCGGCCCGCCGTCGGCGCCCACCCCCCAGAAGATGCCGGGAACCGTGGGTGCGTACTGCCCGCCGATCGGACGGACGATCTCCGAGCTGCCGGTGCCGGTCGCCTCGACCAGGGTGAAGTGCGCCCAGTCCGGGCCGGTGGGGAAGGCATCGACGCGCAGCCGCATCCGACCGTAGAAGCGGTTTCCCGGCGCAGCGAAATCATCGACGCGAAGGAAGGCTCGTCCGTTGTCGACGGTGTGGATGTGCAACACCTGGTTGCCACGACGGGCACGTTCCACGGTGAGTGTGCCGTTGCGCGTGTCGATGCCCCAGTCCAGGGTGCTGGCGCCACCGCGCGGAAGTCGCTCGAAGTCCTCGCAGAAGAGCATCTGCCGGGTGCAGGAGCCTCGGTGGGCGGCGTCCGCGGCGTCGGACGGGACACTGCCGACCGTGACGCCGACCGTCAGGGCCGTCAACGCGGCAAGAAGGCTACGCATATTCTCCTCCAGGAGCTGATTTCCACCACGGCAAATTGGGGTGGCGAGGCTTGGGAGCGTTCCCATATATAGCAGATGTTGGATCTACTTGCCTGCGTTGTCCTACCCCTCGGCGGGGCGCATACTGAGCTCAACCTCGTCGTCTCGTTCGCCGTTCTGCCGCAACCGCGAACGCACGACGGGGTTTCTCCATCCGCACGGTGTTCGATACGGCGCAGCTGTGGACGTTGCAGAGGAGTACCAGCCATGAGACCGATCGTCCTGGTGCACGGCTTCCGGGTGACGCCCCGCAGCTGGGAGCGGTGGATCAGCCACTATGAGAGCAGGGCCACCAGGTGATGGCCCCCGCATACCCAGGATTCGAGGTCGAGGTCGGGGCGCTCAACGCCGACCCGACCCCGAACGCGGAGCATTACACCTCCGACACCGTCACCGAACGCCGCGAGCACCCGGGGTACGCCCACCTGCCGCCGGCCCAGCAGGGGTGGGAGCGGATCGCGGACGAGGTGCTCGACTGGACCGTGCGGCAGGCGGCATGACCGACGTACGGATCACGCACATCGGCGGTCCGACCGTGCTGATCGAGGTCGACGGTTGGCAGCTGCTCACCGACCCGACGTTCGACGCGCCCGGGCGGACCTACCAGTTCGGCTGGGGCACCGCCTCACGCAAGCTAGCCGGCCCCGCACTGGCCGCCGAGTCGCTCGGCGACCTCGACGCGGTGTTGCTGACCCACGACCACCATGCCGACAACCTCGACGACGCCGGCCGGGGCCTGCTGCGGGCGGCGAGCCGGGTCGTCACCACGGTGGCCGGCGGCCGGCGACTCGGTGCCGGCGCCACCGGCCTGGCACCGTGGCAGCACACCACACTCACTGCACCCGGCCGCCCGACCATCGAGGTCATCGCGACCCCGTGCCGGCACGGCCCACCACTGAGCCGGCCGGTCGTCGGCGAGGTGACCGGGTTCGTGCTGCGCTGGCCCGGCCAGCGGCACGGTCCGCTCTGGATCACCGGCGACACCGTGCTCTACGACGGAGTCCGTCGGGTCGCCGACCGGTTCGCCATCGGCACCGTCGTACTGCACCTCGGAGCGGTGCGGTTCGGCCTCACCGGTCCGCTGCGCTACACGATGACCGCCGCCGAGGGCGCCGAACTGTGCGGTCTGCTCAAGGCCCACACCGTGCTACCGGTGCACTACGAGGGCTGGGGTCACTTCCGCGAGGGCCGACCGGCGATCGAGGCCGCCTTCGCCGCGGCTCCGTCCCCGGTCCGGGAGAGCCTGCGCTGGCTCACCCCCGGCACGGCCACTACCCTCACGGTCTGAGCGAGCGGGTGACCCGAGCGACGACAAGAGCCCGAACAACTGTCTCAGCGGCATATTCATGTCACAGCGACATGTCGCTCAGCACCGACAATCCATCCGGCCGCCCGGCTACGAGGAAAGACCACCATCATGAACGGCCCCGCCCAGAGGAAGATCGCCGAGACGCCGACGGCGAGGCAGCGACGGGTGTGGGACAGGTCCGCACCCCGCTACGACAAGCAGATCGCGTTCTTCGAGCGGGTCCAGTTCGCCGGTGGCCGCGAATGGCTGGGTGCCCGCGCGCGTGGTCGGGTACTGGAGGTCGCCATCGGCACCGGCCGTAACCTGCCGCACTACCCCGTCGACACGACGGTGACGGGCGTCGAGCTGAGCCGGGCGATGCTGGACATAGCGCGGCGACGGGCCGCAGATCTCGGCCGCACCGTCGACCTGCGCGAGGGCGACGCGGAGGAGCTGCCCTTCGCTGCCGCCTCGTTCGACACCGTGGTCTGCGCCCTCTCACTCTGTAGCATTCCGCGGCCGGCGCGGGCGATCGACGAGATGAAGCGGGTCCTCGTACCCGGCGGCCGGCTGCTCCTGCTGGACCACATCGGTAGCACGTGGCCACCGATCTACGCCGCGCAGTGGCTCCTCGAACGGCTGACGATTCGCTCGGCCGGCGAGCACCTCACCCGCCGTCAGCTGCCACTCGTGCGGACGGCAGGGTTCACCATCGTCGAGGCCGAGCGGTCGAAGGCCGGCACCGTCGAACGCGTACACGCGGTCAAGCCCGCGTGAGCAGCCGGCGTACGCCAGGAACCGAGCATCGTTCGCCTTAATATGAGTTAACTGGTATAGAGCTTTCTCTATGGATTCCGGTTAGGTTGGCGGTGGCCCACCTGATCCGGCTGGCGTACCTCCGAGGCGCCCGGCAGCGGCACCGGCCAGGTCAACGGGCTGCGACACCCGCAGCATCGTCGCCCAAACCCCGAGGGCGGAGCGCGGCGGGACAACCCCGCCCCGATCGCGGCGCACCCCCGATCCGCGCCGCCGTTTCCACAGGAGGCAATAGATGAGACGAGTTCTCACCCTCGCGGCAGCAGCGATCCTGCTGCCCGTCGGTGCCATCGCCGTCGCGGTAACCCCCGCCGCAGCGGCCCCACTGCCCACCCCGGACACCGCCAGCGCCGCCGTGGCGGCCGCATCGTCGGAGATGCTCGCCGCGATGCAGCGTGACCTCGATCTGACCCCCACCGAGGCGCGCACCCGGATCGCCCGGGACGACAAGGGAACCAGGACGGACGCCAGTCTGCGCCGGTCCCTGGGCTCGTCGTACGCCGGTGGCTGGATGACCGCCGACGGCCTGGTCGTCGCCGTCACCGGCAAGGCCGCAGCCAACCGGGTCAAGGCCGCTGGCGCGCAGGCGACGATCGTCGAGCGCAGCGGCGCCGAGTTGGACCGGATCAAGGCAACCCTGGACCGCCACGCCGCCAAGGCGCCGGCCGGCGCGGTACCCGGCTGGTACGTCGACGTCACGACCAACACCGTCGTGGTCCTCGCCAACGGGAACACCGCAGCGGCCGCGAAGTTCGTCCGCACGAGCCGCGTCGACGCCACCGCGGTCCGGGTGGTCAGCACCACCGAGGCTCCTCGGCTGCTCTACGACGTCCGGGGCGGCGACGCCTACTACATGGGCGGACGCTGCTCGGTCGGGTTCTCGGTGACCGGAGGCTTCGTCACCGCCGGACACTGTGGCCGCACCGGCACCGCCACCCAGGGCTACAACCAGGTGGCCCAGGGCACCTTCCGCGGCTCGTCGTTCCCGGGCAACGACTACGGCTGGGTCCAGACCAACTCGAACTGGACGCCGCAGCCGTGGGTCAACAACTACTCCGGCGGCAACGTGACGGTCGCCGGCTCCACCGAGGCCGCCGTCGGTGCGGCGGTCTGCCGCTCCGGCTCGACCACCGGCTGGCGGTGCGGCACCATCCAGGCCAAGAACCAGACCGTCAACTACGCCGAGGGCTCGGTCAGCGGACTGACCCGCACGAACGCCTGCGCCGAGCCGGGCGACTCGGGCGGGTCGTGGCTGTCCGGCCAGCAGGCCCAGGGCGTGACCTCGGGTGGCTCCGGCAACTGCTCCTCCGGCGGGACCACCTACTTCCAGCCGGTCAACGAAATCCTCTCGGCGTACGGCCTGACGCTGCGCACCAGTGGCGGTGGTAACGAGCCGCCGCCGCCCACCGGGTGCAGCGGCTACGAGGCGACCTACACCGGCAGCATCTCCTCCGGCCAGAGTCGCTACCAGCCGAACGGCAGCTACTACTACTCGTCCTCCTCGGGCACCCACCGCGGCTGCCTGGACGGGCCGACCGGGGTGGACTTCGACCTCTACCTGCAGAAGTGGAGCGGATCGGCCTGGGTCGACGTGGCCGGCTCCTACAGCGCCGGGCCGGATGAGTCGCTGACCTACAACGGCACGGCGGGTTACTACCGCTTCGAGGTGCACGCGTACAGCGGCTCCGGCAGCTACTCGCTGGGCATCACCAACCCCTGACCCTTCGACGGCCCGGTGGCGGGGTGCGGATCGGACCGCACCCCGCCACCGGCGTTCGGCCGTCCCGGGTCGGGGCTGATGTCACCGGGTCACGCCACTCCCGCTGGCCGCTCGTCACGGCCGGAGAGGTCGCGCAACAGGTCCGCCGCGCGCCCTGCCCCGCCCGCCTTACGGCTCTGCTCACTCCAGTAGCAGCTGCGCTGCCGGAAGCCGTCCTCCGACAGCAGCCGACGCAGCTTGCCGGTGATCTCGTCCGGGTCCACCCGGGGCGGTTCGTCGAGGGCCAGCCCGACACCCGCGTCGACCGCCCGGGCGGCGACGTCGTAGCAGTCCAGCCAGAACGGGGTGATCAGCATCGGCTGTCCGAAATGGATCCCCTCGTGGAAGCCGTTCGCACCGCCGTGGCAGACGAAGGCGCGTACCCGCGGGTGAGCGAGCACCGCAAGTTGGGACGGTACCCACTCCTCGACCCTGATGTTCGCCGGCAGCGGTCTGGTCAGCGCGCAACGTTGCTGGGGCGGCAGTTTCCACAGCACCTGGTGTTCCGGGCCGATCCGGCCGAGTGCTTCGGCGAACGCGTCGAGCTGGGCAGCGGAGAGACTGGCCAGGGTGCCCAGGCAGACGTACACCACGCTGGTCTGCTGGTCCAGCCAGTCGGTCAGTTCGTCGCAGGGTCGCTCGGGCGTCGTGGTTTCCTCAGGCACCATCGCGCCCAACAGGTGCAGATGGTCCGGTGCGGGGAAGGGGTACTCCAGCCCGAACACGGTGTAGCCGAAGACGGCGACCGCTGCGGCGGCGTACTCAGCGGGGTCACCGGAGGCGTTGGCCAGGCCGCGGGCCCGGCGCCGCCAGGTCGGCCCGGCCAGCGCGCGCAGCAGCGCCATGTGCAGCCGTGCGCGGAACAGCACATTGGTCAACCGCTGTGCCCCGGTCAGCCGGCGCGGAAGCCCCGAGGTCGGCGTCGGGTAGTCCCACGGCAGACGGCTCAGGTAGGCGGCGCTGATCGGATACGGCACGCTCAGCACGTAGGGCACGCCCGCAGCGGTCGCCGCGTCGAGTGCGCCGAGGTTCATCACGTCGATGACCATCAGCCGGGGGTCGACCCGCTCGATGTGGTCCAGGCTGCGCCGGTATACCTGTGCGGTGCCGTCGGCCGTACGTACCGCCCGGGCGAGAGCGGCCAGGCCGGCGGTGGTACGTCGTCCACCGGCCATCGCCGCGTACAGTTCGCCCTCGATCCGCACCGGCACGTCGGCGCCGGGCAGGTATCGCAGCGGGCTGCCGAGCGCAGCCGCCTCGACCCGGTGCCGGGCGTCTACGTCGACGCTGAACCACAGATCCGGTTCACCCCGTCGGGACATCTCGGCGGCGATGGTCAGCAACGGGTTGAGCTGTCCGGGGTGGGACGGGCTGGCGAACATGATCGGCCTGCGGGGCACGGCCCCGGCTGCTGCTGGCACCTCGGCTCCTGACACGTCGGTACTGGTACGTCGGCTTCGGGCTCGGCGTCATGGCCTGAGGCGTACCGGCAGGTGGTCGTAGCCACGGAGCACCCGGGTCGGCCGGCGTTGCGGTACTCCGTCCAGCGCCAGATCGGGGTACCGCTCGAACAGGCTGCGCAGTCCGATCTCGCCCTCGAGTCGGGCCAGGTTGGCGCCGAGACAGTAGTGTGCCCCGCTGGAGAAGGCGAGATGGTCGCGCGCGTTGCCCCGGGTCACGTCGAAGCGGTCCGGATCGGCGAAGACAGCCGGGTCCCGGTTGGCCCCGCCCAGCATCGGCACCACGACCTCGCCCCGGCGTAGCCGTACCCCGGCCACCTCGGTGTCGGTCCGGCAGTACCGGGCAGTCGTCTGCACCGGGGAGTCATAACGCAGGATCTCCTCCACCGCGTTCGGCCACCGGTGCGGCTCGGCACGCAGCAGGGCGAGTTGCTCGGGGTGGGCCAGCAGCAGCGCCGTGCCGGTGCCGAGGAGATTTACGGTCGTCTCGAAGCCCGCAGCCATCAGCAGGCCGGCGAGCACGACCAGTTCCTCTTCGGTCAGCCGTTCACCGTCGCTGTCCAGGAGTACCAGTTGGCTCAGCAGGTCGTCGCCGGGGTCGGCGCGCAGGCGAGCGAAGTGTCCCCGCAGCCAGGCGTTGAGCTGCCGGATCCCCGCCTCGACACGGCGGAACTGACCGAGGGAGAGCCCCAGGTCCAACGCCGGCGACATGGCGGAACCCCAGTCCAGGAAGCGTTGGCGCAGTTGCGGTGGCACGCCGAGGATCTCGGCGATCATGGTGACCGGCAGCAGACTGGCGTAGCGCGCAACCAGATCCACCGGCCCGCGGTGCGGGGCGGCCCGGCCCAGTTCGTCGAGCAGGTCGGCACAGTGCCGCTCGACCTGGGACCGCAGACCCTCGATCGCCCGGGCGGTGAAGACCTTGACGACGAGTCGACGGTAGCGGGTGTGCGCGGGAGGGTCGGTGACGAGCATCGACGGCGGATCGATAGGCCCGATCGGCATCCCCCGCCGGCTCAGCCGGCGCAGCGTCGCCAGCGGGCGGGGCGCCGGAACCGTGTCCGGATGCACGCCGAACGCGTCGCGGCGGAGTACCTCGGTGACCACGTCGTGCCGCGTGGCACTCCACATGAGGCGGCCACGGACAAGGGCACCGGTCTGGCGGACCTGGCGATAGAACGGGTACGGGTTCTCGCGGATCACCGGGTCGAGAAAGAGCCGGGCCTGCGTGTCGCCCCGACGTGCGGCGGCGGCGATGCCGAGCCGCAGCAGACCGTGCCGCACCGTCCACCGCAGGAGGGTTCCGGGCCCGGACATCACGCTCCCGCCACCCGAGATGAAATGCCCGGCTCAGATCGCCGATCCGGTGCGTCCACCCGCCTCATTCCCTCACCTGAAAGCCGGCACAAGGCCCCACGCACGCAAAGATCATCACGCCCAGGATCGCGTCCGGAAGCTCAATTCGGGTCATACGCTAGAGACGAACGAGAGGCGACTCCCAAAGGCTGACAGACATCAGAATGATGCCGTGACCCCGGCACCACCTCTCGGCTACGCTGCCCCGAAGTGATCAACGGGAGCGGCGGTGGCGTGAGAACGCCACGCCGGAGAATTTCGCCACAGAAACGTCAGGAACAGCCGCCGAGAACAGGCGGCTGACCTCACCTTGTCTCCACCGCCGCGCGCCTCGTCCGTAGCGGCCAATCTCGACCGCAGCGACACCCTCCGCACTTCCGGAACCGGGCACGATCGCGAATGCCATCGGCGCCCCGGTCCGGTGCGGTAGCGAGCGAAAAGGTGACCAGTGATCAATCCGGGCCGTACGTCGTTAACCACATACCAATCAGACATCTGGGTAGCGAGCCGTTTGTCTCCGAAGAACCCGCAGTTCAATGTGTGCGGATGGGAACAGTTCGTCGGCCCCCTCGACCACGGGCTCCTACTCAGCTGCGTACGGCAGGCGATAGAGTCCAATGACGCGCTGCGATTACGCTTCGACGAAAAAGACGGACTGCCCTTCCAATGGGTGGAGCCTGAGCAGGCAGTGGTCGAGGTCCACGATTTCACCAGCGCCCCCGACCCGCACGAGGCGTGCCATTCCTGGATGGCACAGTCGTTCGCCGAGCCCTTCGAGCTGCACCGCAACCGGCTCTACCGGCTGGCCCTGCTGAAGGAGAGCGAGTCCGTCGCGTACGCCTACCTCAACGCCCACCACCTGGTCACCGACGGTTGGGGCGCCCGGCTGCTGCTGCGGCAGGTCTGCGCCGGGTACGCGGCGGCCCTCGCGGGAACGGCTCCGGTCGCGGGCGGACGCCCGTCCTACCTGGACCTGGTGCGGGACATGGCCGACTACGCCGGATCCGTTGAGCGCAAGCGGGACGTCGAACACTTCCGCGCCTGCCTTGACGGCATCACCCCAGCCCTGTTCGCCCCTCGTACCACCGGCCGTTACCGGACCGCCCGGCACAGCTTTCCCCTACGTCCGGAGCTCGTCGACCGGATCCGGGCCACCGGTCAGTCGCCGTTCACCGTCTTCGCGGCGGCCCTCGCGGTCTGCCTCGGTCGTATCCATCGGGCCGAACAGGTCGTGCTCGGCGTGCCGATGCTCAACCGGAGCACGTACGCGCAGCGGCACACCGTCGGCCACTTCGCCAACGAACTGCCGGTGCCGGTCGCGGTTCCCGGTACCCGCACGATGCTCGCACTGGCGGCCGAGCTGCAACAGACCCTGCGCTCGATGCGTACCCATCAACGCCTGTCGCGGGGCGAACTGCTGCGCGAAGTCACCCCACCCCATGGGCCCCGTCAGCTCTACGACGTGACCCTCTCCTGGCTACGCTGGCCACGTCCGGAGTTGATTCCCGGCATCGCCCACCGGACACTCGGTGCCAGCCGGGTAGGTGAACAGAACGCTCTGGCCGTGCTCGTCAACGAGCACGACGACGGCACGTTGACCGTCGACCTCGACTACTCCCGTGACGTGTTCGACGAGGACTTCACCGCCGAGGCGTTGGGCCGACACCTCGTCACCCTCCTCAGCCACGCGCTCGACCGGCCCGACGTGCCCCTGAACCGGATCCCGATGCTCAGCGACGCCGAACTCGACCAGGTCACCGGGGCGCACGGCGACTGCGACGTGGACCATCCGACCGAGGCGACACTCCACGCTCTGTTCGAGGAACAGGCAGCCCGGACACCCGACCGGATCGCCGTGGTGGTGGACGGTACTGGCGAGACGCTCAGCTACGCCGACCTCGACGCGCGAGCCAACCAGGTGGCGCAGGCGTTGCGTGCCGACGGCGTCGGCCGCGACGACCGGGTGGCAATCCTGGCCGAGCGGGGAGCGTCGCTGCTCGCCGCGATCCTCGGCACTTTGAAGGCGGGCGGGGCGTACGTCCCCGTCGACCCGGATCATCCGCCGGCCCGGATCCGGTACCTGCTCGCCGACAGCGGCGCGAAGGTCCTGCTGACCTGCGGTGCGCAGCCGGCCTCCCAAGGCGGCGGCACGGATGCCGTCCCGGGCCTCACCGTGCGCCGCCTCGACGCGCTGACGACCTACCCGAGCGACCCGGTCGCACCGTCCGCCCGGCCCACCGACCTCGCGTACGTCATCTACACCTCGGGATCGACAGGCGACCCCAAGGGAGTGATGGTCGAACACCGTTCGGTGGTGAACCGGCTGGCGTGGATGCAGCGCTGTTACCCGCTCGACGGCGACGACGTGCTCGTACAGAAGACCCCGATCTCGTTCGACGTGTCGGTGTGGGAGCTGTTCTGGTGGGCGCTCGCGGGTGCTCGACTCGTCCTGCCGTGCCCCGGGGCGCACCGGGATCCCCGCACGCTGGTGACCACCGTGGCACGGCACGGAGTGACCGTCATCCACTTCGTGCCGTCGATGTTCGGGCCGTTCCTCGACCTGCTGGCCGAGGCACCGGAACTGCGCCGGCAGGCCGACCCGCTCCGGCTGGTCTTCGCGAGCGGTGAGGAGCTGCCCGCCCGACGGGTCGACCAGTTCCACAGGTTGTTCCACCGACCGCCCGGCACCGACCCCTCCGCCGGGCCCCGGCTGATCAACCTGTACGGGCCGACCGAGGCGACGGTCGACGTCACGCATCACGAGTGCCACCCCGATCCGGACCGGCCGACGCGACGCGTGCCGATCGGCCGACCGATCGACAACGTCCGGCTCTACGTGCTCGGCCGGGACGACCAGCCGCAGCCGGTGGGCGTACCCGGTGAACTGTGCGTCGCCGGGGTCGCCGTCGCCCGGGGCTACCTGGGACGCGCCGGGGTCGGCGGGACCGGGACCAGCGGGCAGGCGTCGGCCGCCACGCGGTTCGTCACCGACCCGGTGCGCGGTGCGGGCCGGATGTACCGCACGGGTGACCTCGCCCGGTGGCTCGCCGACGGCAACCTCGAATATCTCGGCCGGCTCGACGGGCAGGTGAAGATCCGGGGCAACCGGGTCGAAACCGGCGAGGTCCAGCAGGTGCTCGCCGGCTACCCGGGGATCCGCGAGGCCGCGGTCGTCGCCCGTACCTCCGCCGGTCGGAACCTCCACCTGGTCGGTTACTACGTGGCGGAGGCGGACCTCGACCCGGTGCGGCTGCGCGGCCACCTGCTGCGCCACCTGCCGGACTTCATGGTGCCCGCCTTCTTCGGCCGGCTGGACCGGATGCCTCTCACCGCGAACGGCAAGCTCGACGTCGCGGCGTTGCCCGCACCGGCGGCACGGCCGCATCAGGAGCCGGCGCAGGCGCCCCGCGACGACGTGGAGCGCACCCTGGCCATGATCTGGTCACGGGTGCTGGACCTGCCGTCGGTCGGCATCCATCAGGATTACCACGCCATCGGCGGCGACTCGATCCTGGCGTTGCGCATCCGCGCCGAGGCGGAGCGGCAGGGCCTGCGTTTCACCCTCGCCGACCTGGCCGAACATCCGACCATCGCGGCGCTGGCGCAGCACGCCCGACGCACTGCGCCGGCCGACATGTCGCCCAGCCCGCCCGCTGCGGAGGCCCCGTTCGCGCTCGTGTCCCCGCTCGACCGGGCCCGGCTCGGCGACGCAGCGGACGCCTTCCCCGCCACCGCGCTCCAACTCGGGCTCCTCTACCACAGCAGCGAGCACGAGACGGCCACCGCCTACCACGACGTCTTCCGCTACGAGGTCCGGATGCCGTGGCACGAGGACGCCTTCCGCGCGGCGTACGACCGGCTGGTCACCCGGCACCCGGGCCTGCGCTCCGCCTTCGACGTGGGTGGCTGCACCGAACCGCTGCAGATCGTGCACACCCGGATCGCCGGCGGCCTCGACATCGCTGATCTGCGTACCCTCGATCCGGGCGCCGCCCGGGCCGAGGTGCTGGCACACATGCGACAGCGACGCCGCCACCGGTACGCGTTCGACCAGCCGCCGCTGTTCCTGTTCCGGGCACATGTCCTCCCTTCCGGCGTGGTCGACCTGGTGTTCAGCTTCCATCACGTGCTCCTGGACGGCTGGAGCGTCGCCACCGTCGTCGGTGACCTGTTCCGCGACTACCTGCACCTGATCGGCGCCGGAATCGAGGCGGTCGCCGAGACGACGCTGCCCGGCCCGGCCGCATTCGTCGTCGAGGAACGCCGCGCGCTCGCCTCCACGTCGGCCCGGCGATTCTGGGCCGACCGGCTCGACGGCGCCGAGCTGACCCAGCTCGACGGCTTCCGGCAGTACGAGCCGCCGGGCGACGATGAGTCGCCGACGCAGCTGGTCCCGCTGCCGATGGGTCTGGAGCAGCGGGTACGCGCCTTCGCCCACGATCACGGGCTCCCGCTGAAGTCGGTGTTCCTCGCCGCCTACTGCCTGACGCTGCGGCTGTACTCCGGTACCACGGACGTGACCGTCGGGCTGGTCACCCACGGCCGACCCGAGCGGGACGGAGCGGAGCGGCTGGCCGGGCTCTTCCTCAACACGGTGCCGTTGCGCCTCCGGTCGGAGCACCCCTGCTGGCTGGAAGCTGTCCGCGAGGTGCACCAGCGGGAGCAGGAGTGCCAGCCGTACCGGCGTTATCCGCTGCACGCCATCCAGCACGACCGGGGCGGCGGGCCGGTCTTCGAGCTGGCTTTCAACTACGTGCACATGCACGTCCTGGCGCCGCTGCTCGGACTTCCCTCGATCACACTGCTCGGTTTCGACGCCTGGGAGGAGACCAACTTCGCGTTGCTGCTCAACGTCTTCGTCCACCCGGCGGAGCAGCGCATCTCACTGCGGATCGACGCCGACCGCCGGACGTTCACCCGGGCGCAGACCGACCTGATCGCCGAGACGTACCTGCGGATCCTCGCCCGGATCACCGACGAACCGGACGCCGCCCCGGACTTCGGATTCCTGGCCCCGGCCACGCCGGTGGTCACGGCCGGTCCGGTCAGGCCGGCGAGCGGGCCGCACGGCGATATCGTCCGCCGCCTAGTCGATCATGCGCGGCACACGCCGGATGCCGTGGCGGTGGCGGCCGGAACCCGTCGGTGGACGTACGCGCGGTTGCGGCAGGAGGTCGACCGAATCGCGTACGCGCTGATCCACGCCGGGGTGCGTCCGGGCGACCTGGTCGGGATCGCGGTGGGCCGCTCCCCCGAGATGATCGCGTCGATCTACGGCGTCGCCCGTGCCGGCGCGGCCTGTCTGCCGCTGGACGTGACCTACCCGCCGGAGCGGATCGCGGCGATGCTCAGCCAGGCGCGACCGGTCCGAATCATCGCGGACCGGTCGCACGCCGAACTGGTGGGCCGACCCGGGATCGTGCTGGTCGTGGAGGACCTCCTCGCACCGCCTCGGGTCGTCACACCGGCCCCACTGCCCCGGCACCGGCCGGACGACCTGCTCTACGTGCTCTTCACCTCCGGTTCCACCGGCGTACCGAAGGCGGCGGCAATGTCCCACGCCGCCTTCGGCAACCTGCACACGTGGCAGACGGGAGCGGCCAGTGCGGCAGCCGGCGGCGTCACCCTCCAGTTCGCACCGCTCAGCTTCGACGTGTCGTTCCAGGAGATCTTCACCACGATCAGTGCCGGCGGGACGCTCCAACTCATCGACGAACGGCAGCGGCGAGACACCTCGGAGCTGCTGCGACTGCTCGACCGGGAGTCCGTCGAACGGGTCGCCCTGCCGTACGTGATGCTCCAGCAACTCGCCGGGGCCGCGGTGACGCTGGGGATCCACCCCCGCGCGCTGCGGGTGGTGATCTCGTCGGGAGAACAGCTCCGGGTGACCGCCGAGATCCGCCGGTTCATCGCGGCCCTGCCGGCCGGCGCGGTCCTGGAGAACCAGTACGGACCGACCGAGACCCACGTCGTCACCGGGTACCCGATGACCGGCGACCCAGACCGGTTCCCCGATCTCCCCCCGATCGGGCCGGCGATTCCCGGGGTCGAACTGCACCTCTTGGACGAGCGGATGCGTCCGGTACCAACCGGAGTCGCCGGGGAGCTGTACCTGGGCGGCGTCCAGGTGGCGCGGGGCTACCACCGGCAGCCCGGACTGACCGCTCAACGGTTCGTGCCCAACCCGTCCGGTACGCCCGGTGCGCGGCTCTACCGCACCGGCGACCTGGCCCGGGTGCTGCCCAACGGCGACCTGGTCTGGCTCGCGCGTACCGACACCCAGACCAAGATCCGGGGTTTCCGGGTGGAGCCGCTCGAAGCCGAGATAGCGCTGATGAAGCTGGCCACGCACCACCCGGGCATCCGCGAGGCCGCGGTGGTGGCTCGACGCCCGGAAAACGCCGATGCCTTCCTGGCCGCCTTCGTCGTCGGTGAGCCGGCCCGGGTCGACCTCACCGACCTGCGGCGCCGGCTGCGGGAAATGCTGCCCGAGCAGTTGGTGCCCACCCACTTCCACTGGCTACCGGAGATGCCGCTGACTCCGAGCGGCAAACGCGATGAACGCCGACTCCGCGAGCTTCCGCTGCGCATGGAGGCGGCTCGGCCAACGGTGCCCCGCAACCGGTACGAACGCGTCCTCGCGGAGATCGTCGCGGAGTTGCTCCACCTGCCGCAGGTCGACGTGCAGGACAACCTGTTCGAGCTGGGTGCCACCTCGCTCACCGCGATGCGCCTGGTCACGCTCATCGAGAAGCGGTACGGCGTGGTCGTGCCAGTCGCCGCCTTCGTCACCGCCCCGACCGTGTCCAGCCTCGCCGCGCTGCTTCGGGCGGGCGGAGCGGACCCGGCGTCGGTCGACCCGCTGGTGCCGATACGTGCCGCCGGTGAGCGAACGCCGCTTTTCCTCGTTCACCCGATCGGCGGCAACGTCCTGTGCTACCTGCCGCTTGCCCGGCACCTGCCCCGGGAGCAGCCTGTCCACGCGCTTCAGGCTGCCGGCATCACCGCCGGGACGAAGCCGCTGCGGTCCGTGCCGGCACTGGCGGCCAGCTACCTCGCCGCGATCCGCCGGGTCCAGCCGCACGGGCCGTACACGATCGGCGGTTGGTCGTTCGGCGGCGTCGTGGCCTTCGAGATGGCCCGCCAGCTCAACCGGGCTGCCCGCCGGCTCGACCCCACCGGAGCCCGCCCGGTAGAGCAGCTGATCCTCATCGATCCCATCGCCAGACGCTCCGACGAGCCGGTGCCAGTGACCGACGACGTGCTGCTCGACTGGTTCTTCTGGGAACTGATGCCGCTCGACCAGGACCGGCCGCTACTGGAGCCGATTCCGTCGAATCTGACTTCGCCCCAGGAAAGGCTGGACTTCGTCGCCCGCCGGGCCGGCGCCGCCGGGGTGTTACGCCCGGGCGACTCGCCGGCGGCGGTGCGTCGGCTGTTCGAGGTGTTCAAGGCCAACTGGGAGGCCATCATCGCCTACCGTCCCGAAGTCGTCGACCAGGACATCACCCTGCTGCGGGCCTCCGATCCGCTTCCGCCTCTGCTCAAACCCATGCACGACATCGCCGGGTCGCTGCACCTCGACCCGCGCAACGGGTGGGGTGAACTGACCACGGGCCAGATCGACGTGCTCGATGTGCCTGGCGACCATCTGGCACTGATGGACCCGCCGCACGTGGTGGACGTGGCCCACCGGATCGCCGAGCTGCTGGCCGCTTCCACCACACCGGTGACCGGCCAGAGCGCATCCAGCCCGGTTGGCGGCGGCCGGTGATGGCGGCAGCGGACGGAACGCGACGCCCGGCGCGACGACGCCCCAAGGCACTCATCATCGGCGCGGGCATCGGCGGGTTGGCGGCAGCCGCCACCCTGCGTCACGTCGGTGTCGACGTGGAGATCTACGAAAGAGCCGGTGACATGCGGCCCGGCGGATCGGCGCTGTCGCTGAGCGCCAACGCACGCGTCGCACTGCGCACCCTCGGCCTCGATCTCGACGTCGAGCGGCGGGGCCGCGCCTACCCGGCGCTGCGGCTCTGCACCGCCACCGGCGATCCGATCAGGACCGTGTCGTTCGAGCGGCTCGGTGACCGACTCGGAGCACAGAACCTCGCCATCCATCGGGCCGAGCTGCACCAGGCGCTGCTCGCCGCCGCCGGCGACCCACCGGTGCGGCTCGGTGCCACGGCCCGGCGGTTCCGGGTGACCGGCGACCACGTCCGGGTCGACTTCCACGAAGGGCAGACCGCCGAGGGGGACCTGCTCATCGGTGCCGACGGATTCCATTCGGCCGTCCGCCGGCAGATAGCCGGACCCGAGCGGCCCCGCGAACCGGGGTACGTCTGCTGGCTGGCGACCCTCCCGTTGCGACACCCGAAGATCCATGACGGCTACGCCGCCCACTACTGGGGACGGGGCCAGCGGTTCGGCCTGGTTCAACTCGACGGCGACCGGGTCTACTGGTGGGGCACGCTGAACATGGCACCGGCCGTGGCCCGTGACTGGCGCGGTGGCAAGGCCGAGATCGAGCGGGCGTACTCCGGCTGGGCCGAGGAGATCCGGGTCGCTATCGCCCAGACGCCCGAGTCGGCGATCATCAGCGTGCCGGCCCGGGACCGGCCGTTCCTTGACCGGTGGGGCTATGGACCGGTGACGCTGCTCGGTGACGCGGCCCACCCGATGTTGCCGAGCCTCGGCCAGGGCGCGGCGCTGGCCGTGGAGGACGCCGTCGTCCTCGCCCACTGCCTACGTCAGGCAGTCGATCTGCCCCAAGCCCTGCGACGCTACGAGACCGCGCGGCGCGATCGGACCCGCTGGATGGTCCGGGAAGCGTACTCGCTCAGTCGGGTCGAGCAGTTGGCCCACCCGATCGCCGACCTGGTCCGCCGGCTCTACCTGCGCTGGCTGCCCGATCGCCTCCTCGACCGGCGCAACGAGATCGCACTCACCTTCGCCGGCTCCCCGGACCCGACGGTGACCCCGAAATGATCGTTCCGACGACCGAGGTACGGCGGACGTTGAGCCCGCTCGAACGCTGGTACTGGATCGCCGATCAGGTGTCACCGCTCAACGTCGTGGCCCGCGTCCGGGTACGCGGGCCGCTACCGGCCCCTGTGCTCCGCGCCGCGCTGCACCACCTGCGCCGACGGCACCCGCTGCTGCGAGTGGCGATCGCCGCCGCGCCGGACGGGCGATCCCCCCGGTTCGTGCCTGTCGATCGGCCGATACCGCTGCATCAGGTGTCCGACGTCGAGGACGTTTCGTCGGATGCGACACCGGGCTGGGTGCGGCGAGTCAACGAGTACGAACTCGTCGACCGGATCGACTGGCGCATCGGCCCGCTGTGTCGAGCCGTGGTGCTCACCCGGGCCTCCAGCACCGGCATGCCCGACGACGAGGTGCACGATCTGCTGCTGACCATGCCGCACTGCGTGGCCGACGGCACGACCGTGCTCTCGCTGCTGCGGCAGTGGATCGAACTCGCCGAGCCGGCGTACTCCGTCACCCAGGACGTCGACCGTGCCGAGTCGACCGTGCCGGACCCGGTGGGCACGCCGGGTGAGCCGGCGCTGCCCGCCTGCGAGGCGATGTTTCCCCGCCGGTACCGGGGCGTGCTCGGGGCGCTGCGGCTGCGGCGGCTGCTGCTCCGGGACCTGTACCGGGTACACCGTCACCGTCCGGCCCGGGTCGTGCCGAGCCACTTCGTGCCGTTCACCGCGCGGCGTACCCGGCTGCTCGCCCGGAGCCTCACTCCGGAGCAGGTCGAGGCGCTGGTGGTGGCCTGTCGGCGGGAGGAGACCACGGTGCACGGCGCACTCGCGGCCGCGATGGTGCTGGCCGTCACCGCCGAGACCGGCCCACCGGCGCCGGGACACGTGACGATCGGCTCCCCGGTCACCTTCCGCGACGCGCTGGAGCCCGCCGTGCCCGAACGGGCCGTGGGGGCGTACGTCGCCACCGTGCCCACCCTCGTCAGATACCGTCCAGGGCTCTCCCTCTGGCATCTCGCCCGCTCGATCAGCGACGATCTCGCGGCCCGTCGCCGGGCGGGCAGCCACTTTTCCATGATCGACCTGGTCGGGCTCACCGGTCCGAAGTCGGTCACCGCCAGCGGGCGGTTCATCGAGATGATGGAACGCAGCGGTCCGGTGAACCTGTGCCTGTCCAACATCGGCCGGTACGACTTCCCCGCCCGAATGGGGCCGTGGCAGCTCTCCGGTGCCCAGTTCGTCGCCGGCCTTTCCGTGTGCGGCTACCTCGTCTCCACGGTGAACACCAGCCACGGGCGCTTGTTCTGGAACTTCACCTACGTGCCCGACGCACTGCCCGAGCAGCGGGCGATCGGCCTGGTGGAGGCGAGTGTCGACGCTGCGCTCGCCGCGATCGGCTGCCGGCCGGGGCGGAGCCGCCCGTGATCAGGAGAGCAGCAGGGATCACGCCTTCAGGTCGCACCGTGGTGATCACCGGGGCGTCGTCCGGTCTTGGCAGGGAGGCGGCCCTACACCTCGAGCGGATCGGTTTCCAGGTCTGCGCCGGGGTGCGCGCCACGGCTGACGGCGAGCGGCTGCTCGCGGAGTCGTCGGCCGGCCGGCTGCATCCGCTGCGCTTCGACGTGACCGAGCCGGGTCAGATCCGGCAGGCGGTGGACGAGGTGACCCGGCGGCTCGGCGACGTCGGGCTCTGGGGCCTGGTGAACAACGCCGGCGTCGCCCAACCCGGTCCGTTGGAGTGCCTGTCCGGTGCGCAGCTCCGGCGGCAGTTGGAGACGAACGTGATCGGTCAGGTGGAGACGATCCAGGGGTTCCTGCCGCTGCTGCGGGCCGGCCGGGGGCGGATCGTGAACGTCACCTCGGGACTCGGCCGGGTGGCGCTGCCGTACCTGGGCGCCTACGCGGCGGCGCAGTTCGCCAAGGAGGCGATCAGCGACAGTCTGCGGCGCGAGTTGCGGCCGTTCGGTGTCACGGTCTCGGTGGTGCAGCCGGGCGCGATCCGTACGCCGATCTGGGAGAAGCTCGACCAGGCCGGGGAGGAGCTCATCGACGGCGTGCCGGAGCCGACCGCGGCGTTGTACCGGGCGGCGTTCCGGGCCTTCCTGCGCCGCAACGCACGCCAGGTGCATCGCAGCAGGACCACCCCCGGGCAGTACGCCCGGACGGTGGCCCGTGCCCTCACCGCGGCTCGGCCGAGGACCCGGTACCCGGTCGGCACCGACGTACGAATCGCGAGCCTGGCCGCCCGGCTGTTGCCGGACAACCTGATCGACCGGAACCTCGCCGCGCTCGTCCGGCCGCGCGATGGCTGACTCACCGTCTCTCGCCCTCAGCCCGAACCGTGACGACCGACATCGAGAGGTGGCCAGACGTGGATACCGAGCAGAGCCGGGCACGAGCGCAGGCGTTGTTCGCCCGCAACCTCGAATACATCACCGAAGGACGGATCCGGGAATGGGTCGAACTGTTCGACCCGGACGGGGTGCTGGAGTTTCCGTACCCACCGCCGGGCGTCCGACCCCGGTTCGTCGGGCACCACCAGCTGTACGAGCACATGAAGGACTTCCCGAAGCAGTTCGACGTGCGCTTCTCCGGCCTGGTCTTCCACGAGACGACCGATCCCGAGTTGGTCATCGCCGAGTTCGTGGGTCACGGCAGGGGCGTGATCACCAAACGACCGTTCCACCAGGTCTACATCTCCGTGGTCCGCTTTCGGGACGGCAGGATCGTTCACTTCCGGGACTTCTGGAACCCGCTGGTGACCATCCGCACCGCTGCCACGGTCGGCCACGTGTGGCGCGGTCTCGTCGACCTGGTGCGAAAGCGGCGGCCGGATACGTCCAGCCGCCGCTGACGTGGCCTCCCCACGGTCCCTATCCGGCAGGGCGAAGCGTGGTCCGGACACCCGGAGGTGTCCGGACCACGATCGAGCCCGCTCAGCGTTGCAGAGTGAGCAGGCCGGGACGGTACGGCAGCAGGCCGTAGTCACCGCCGGAGTTGGGTGACCGTCCCTGGTAG